>JAQWSU010000049.1 GCA_029243025.1 Pirellulaceae bacterium
CTGGACCTGCTTCCGGGCTGTTTATTGCGGGCAAAACACGACCAACTGGGATGATCCCCCTAATCACCCAATTCAAAAAATTTGCTGTCTGCGCCACCGCTATGCATAAGCTGGCAATGGATCTTGTGGCAATTCAGTCGAATGATTCTCGACGCCCCTTCCGGCTCTGTCCGGAAACTATCTTTTCCAGATACAACACCCACTGTTGAACAGCAATCGCAGATTCCCCTCTCAGGAATTAAGCCTGGAGGAATTTCCAATCGTGCGAATTACGCTCGCATGCCAACGGACACTAAATTCGCCACTCCTTTTGCCTAATGATTCGAAAAGACCAAATCATCGTAGATGGAGCTGCAACGTTTTCTCAGCTTCAGAATACCTTCGAGGCCGCAGCGTTAGCACACACCACGGGGCAACGCCAACTTGATATAACCTGTGCGGGCCACACAATTCGTCTAAGCATTGTCGGCACCAAATTGGCCCGACAGCTCGCCAGCTCCTTCGGCCATCTGATTACCACGGACCTGGTCGATCCGGAGTTAACAATCCAGGCTTGGGACGCTGCCGAATCCGGCGTTCAACTGATGGCCAATTCCGATGCACCGAGCCAGCTCAACGACTTCGATATTCTCTTCAGGACTTCCACGGATGATCGTTACTTCAGCGAACAACGGGACACGAGTCTAAGCTGGTTCGATTCGGAGTCCAGCCAAGCCGCCAGCTACATTGCCTCGGCCGATGCACAGTATCCGGATCAAATCGGTCGACCTTTCCAAAAAATCATCACAGCTTGGTTACAAGAGCAGGGCGTTCAGTCAATTCACGCGGGTCTCGTCGGCGTTGAAGATACTGGCATGTTATTCGTTGGCAACGCCGGAGTCGGGAAAACGACTTCCACCATTTCCTGTCTCCGAGCCGGAATGAACTATCTGGGTGACGATATTATCGGGTTACAGACGCATTCGAATGGGTTTGAGGGGCACAGCCTGTTTGCAACCTGCCTTGTAGCAGAAGACCACTTAAAGCGATTTCCATATCTTCAAGAACATTCGTTGCCAACCACGCAGTCGACCACGGAAAAGACGGTTGTTTTTCTGAACGAGGCTTTTCACCAGCAAATCCAGCGTTCAATATCCATCAAGGCGATCCTGCTACCCAACATCGTCAACCGTGCAAAGACAACCTATCGGCCAGCCTCAAAATCGGACGCGTTATTTGCCCTTGCACCGACATCCGTCATGTTTCTACCTCGGCCCGATCAAGCTTCATTCAACCGCCTATCCGAAATGGTTCAACAGATTCCTGCCTACTGGCTCGACTTGGGCCACGAGATTAACCGTATCCCTGACTCGATTCGTCATTTAGCGAGGGAGGTGAGCCAAGGTTTATCTCAAACAAGCCGACGAGACACCGCCTGACGCATCAACCGGCCCACAAAATATCTCCCGCAACTCGTTTACTAAACTCCTGACCGTCAAGTGAAACAACCGGCTTAATCTTTGCCTCCGAAAAGTCACACCTTCAAAATATTCAACCGCTCCAAGCACCTTTGAAATCACCTCACACCGAGTGACTAAAACTTTGTAAAGGAAGAAAAAATGCCCCGAACGATCAGATTCATCACCAAGGAGGGTGAGATTGCCTCCAATGTTATGGATGGTGAAGTCATACTCATTAATCTTGGAAACGGCACGTACTACACGATGGGCGGGGTAGGCGATCGCGTTTGGGCCCTAATTCAAAAGCGAGCAACCCTCGATGAACTTTGCCAAGCGTTGACCAAAGAATATGATGTTCCGATGGGGCTAGTAAAAGCTGAGATGACAAAGCTCACCGAACAATTACTTTCCGAGGGCCTGATTGGAATCAACCGCGATACGGCCGAAGCGGTCACCGTCGACTCCCCGACAGAAAGATTGAAATACACGAGCCCGGAGCTGAAAAAGTTTGACGACATGGCGGAAATGTTTGCCCTGGACCCGCCACTTCCGGTACTCCCCAAAAACGACAAAAAATAACCATGCCATTTCCGACTGTCAGTTGCATCATCCCAGTGTTTAATGGAGCAGAATATCTGAAAGAGGCACTAGAAAGTGTCTTTTCTCAAAGCTACAGCCCCATTGAAATCATCGTGGTCGATGATGGATCCACCGATGCCACACCGAACATCCTTGAATCCTACGGCGATCGAATTCAAAGCCTCCGACAGGAGAATGCGGGCCCCTCGGCAGCGAGAAATCGAGGAGTTCAACAGTCAACCGGGCAGTTACTCTGCTTCTTGGATGCGGACGACATCTGGGTTGTCGACAAAACAGAATCTCAAGTCGCGCAGCTTGAGGATGAATCCCATCCCGGAATCTGCACAGGCTACCAGAAAAACTTCTGGATCGAATCTCTTCACGAGGAAGAACTCGACGCCCAAAATTCAGCACTCTCAGAGCCGCACCCCGGACCGTCTTCCACCCTAATGGTCCGTCGATCGGTTTTCGAACTCATTGGCTTATTTGACCCACAGCTTCGCCACCGTGACACGGCCGCTTGGTTGATAAAAGCTCGCGAAGCCGCTGTTAAGATCGTCGAGTCAGAACAACTCTGGGTACATCGACGCATCCATCTCAACAATCTAAGCCGAAACCGAGGCACTCAAGATGCCGACGAACTTTTTTCTCTGATCCGAAAACGGCAGTTAAAATCCAACGATGACCAAGCGTAGAGAGGCCGATCACGTGACTGACTCACGGAATCGAAATTCGGTTTCCCTCGCCCTTCGCCTGCCGTTGCACGCGGACGTTCTTTTACTCCGTTCCATCCTCTGGTCAGATTCTGCTGCGCGTGAAGCCTGGGAACAATGGGGCCTGCGAACAGGTGATCCCAAAGCCTACTTCCAGAATGAGATGATGGCCAGAAAAGGTCTGCTCCCCCTGATTAGCCAAGCGATTCGAGACAACCGAATCACGGTCGATGAAAATTTCTCAGCTTACACTCGCGCAGCACAACTGCGTGAGCAACTCCGCAACGAGATCTTCACCGACATCCTAAAAAGCGTGCATCTAGCGATGCACAACCTCGACGTCGATCCGCTCCTCATCGGCGGATCAGCCTATGCTTATTCAACTTACAAAGATCACGCGTTACGACACAACCACGGCATCGATCTGGTGGTCGTACCCGCCGAGCTCACGCGAGCCCGCTCAGCGCTATTCAAATCGAATTTCCGCGCCGTCCATTCGGAAAGAGCCGCCGTGGGATTAGTTGATCATTTCGTGCATCGATCTGGCCTCACTCTTACGATGCGATCAACGCTGTTCGCCATACCGCACGTAAGATGTAATCTCGAAGCGGTGCTACAGCGTAGTCACACCATCTGCATCGAAGAACGATCTGTCCGCATCCTCAGCCCGAATGATCGGCTAAGCCATACACTAATCGAAACCGCCACGTCGCCCAGCAGCCACAACCTTCGCTGGGTTTGTGATTCCTTCAAACTTCTCTCCCACTCTTCCGATCGCCCCAATCTGCTGAGCCTGAAGGAATCAGCGGGTGTGAACGACGCTCTTTCCCTGATTGCCAGGCTGCTCGACTACCTTCACCAACAACTTCACGCGCCCGTTGACCCGTCATTACTCCAGGAACTTTTGCAACAAGGCGAAGGCCAGGAACGCAGGGAACGAAATTTCATTCTCTCGGCAGGCCTACGTAGCCGTCGATCGGGCATCGCCTTTCTGAAACACGCGAGTACGATTCCACAGCTCCTGCCTGCAGCCATTGGATTCGCAGTGCTTCCAAGTCGCCAGCATTTATTCTATGAATCAAACGGTCGCCGAAACGTTCCAGTCAGCTATCTATTGCGAGCTGTCAGCTATCCCATCCGATTCGTCCGGCAACTCGGCTCGGCTTTTCGTGGATGGATCGCCGGATCACGCCAACCTCGATCGAAAATCTCAGATCCGCCAGTTGACCTAATGAAGTAATTTGTTATCCACCCTCGTACGGCGCGGACGCCAGTTTCTAGACCCGCTGCCCCAATGCGTTGACCTCGCGGGATCGCAAAGGTCTTTTTGCACGGGCAAGAGACCGGTAAAGCAACAAGTCTCGCCGGCCAACGCGTAGCAGATCCCACAAGAATCGTGCGAAACGATTGCGATCCGGAACTTCCCCGATCGCCTCCATGAAGCGTCGATTCCGACCCGAATTAAGAAAGGCTGTTCGCAAGAGTTCGCGGAGCGACGCCCCATGAAGAAGATGCAATACATCTCGATTGACCGAACGTGCATCGACCTGAAGCTCGAAAACAGCAGCCAGATTCTCTGCCTGCCGACGATCCGCAGCGTCAAGTAGTCTGCTCAGTCGCGCCTCCGTTCCTGCCCGTTGATCCTGCCCCGAAAACTTTCGCAAAATGTGTTGGCAGGCCACTAATGCAACGTTGGGCATTCCAGCTTCTTTGAAAATCCGTTCCTCCAACGGCTCATCATCGCCCCTAACAAGTTCATGGATATCCAACAGACTTTTGGTGATCGACGACGGTGTAAAGTTCTCGCGTAGCACGTGATGAGCTGACAACAAAAGATTATCAAGTCGACCTACATGGCGTATCGCCTGACCGCAGGCCTCGACCTGAACGCTCCGCTCTACAATTCGCTCTGGCTGGAGGGCAGGACCGCACATTTGTCCAAATCCCCAATGAAGGTCGATCGAATTGCTATCCTCATCTACCAAGGCAACGGCACGATTGCCAGAAAAGTGAGGCGCGCTGTGAATGAACGCTTGATAGTCTTCGATCGGTCCCGGAATATCGAGACGAAATCCGACATCCTCCAAGATCCTAATGGCGCGATCCAGAGCGTTCGGCGTTACCAAAAGGTCGACGTCACCCATCGAACGAAACGGCAGCATCCCCGTCTCGGCGTACCGGGCAAATCCTTTAAAGCAAACGGCATTGACGCCTGCCTCATTCAAAGCACCAAGAGCCATGGCGCCTCGGGATGCCAATTGCAAGGTGCGGACACGAGTCATTAATACGTAAGACTCGACACACTTGTTGACCTCAGCGGGAAGAGCCTCATCTCGTTCCGATAATCGCTGAAGCAATGCCGGAGCAAGCCCCCACTGAATTGCCCGTTCTGCGAGTCCTGCAGATAAAACGCGGGCTCGGCCTTGGGTCACTCCTCCCGAATTTTCCTCAAAAAGGAGTTCCAGTAACTGCCGTTCTATATTATCAACGGAACGATTCTGACTTCGACGGTCGTTGCCCAATGAATCACTCACAAATCACACCTGCTATCATTCCGATCTACAACTCGACGCAGAAGTTTCATCCAACAACTTGGCAAAGCACGCCTCGACGGTAAAACCGATGAAGTCTGCCTGCCGACTCCATACGACTCGAGTCCAGCATCGTTAATCAAAAAAAATTTGCGTCCACCGAGCGGTTAGCAATTTCCATCTACATGCGGCTTCAAAAAATCCTTGAGGCTGATTTCTGAACCTGCGATGCGGCAAGTCTTCTTAAACTTTCTCGCGAACAACGAATCGCTCCCGACGAGATCGTTTATTTCTTCTTCCGATATCTCCTCATAATCCTTAACTCGATTGTCCGTCGGTCGCGGATATTTGTATTCTGGCATCACATATCCAGTCCAACCTTCAATCTCTGGGTGAGGACCCCAGTTGGTAAATGTCGTTGCGTAGGTCAGGTCATCGACAACTTCAAGCTCTCCGCCGAGTCCTTCCCGACGCAACAGACTTAGATAGGCAACCTCTTCGGGTGCAAAGACCATGGAAAAATTCCTCATCCATTGCTCAGAGAAGAACCCATCTCGCGCGGCTAACAAAGACGCGTGCTTTCTATTCAGAATGCACCACGCGCTGGCTTTGTAAACCTGATGCTCTCCAAATATAGTTTCTATGATGCGATACCTGCGCAGAAATTCCTTGGGTCTTTCGTTGAAAAACGATTTATCGGTTTGATAGATCACCTTCTCAACGTGATCAAACGTTTTTACCGGAACGCATGACTGAGACAGAATGACAAACCGCTCGTTCGCCTTATCTTTTAGCGCTTCAGACAGAAGCAGATTTTGCGCGATCAACAAGGACACCTTTGCCCATTCTGTCTCCGTGCAAAATGGCAGAACCTTCTCTTTGTAATGTTTTGTCTTCAACTCAAGTTCAGGCTTGTAGTGAATGTAAATGCTATATTTCGAATCACTAACACCCGTGAAGAAGTGGTCATGCCACAAATCTTCGTGCAGAATTTCGTCGTAAACCATAAATAGGAAAGCAGTTTTCATGCACTGGATCCTTTTCGATTGCACCACGACAACCAAGCACCACTGGCTGCACGCCCACGACCCCGGGTTTGAACCTTGGCGCCCAACCAAGTGCTTGTCATAACAATGACCGTCTCGCCGCCAAACCTACACGGGGAGATAGCCACCCGGAGGCGGGCTACCCTACCGGTCAACGGTCATCCAAGGTCGTCGAGGATAAACGCTTAACCACTTCGTCCGGCCCTCATCTCTCCGTGTTTTTTAATATCGGCGAATACGCCTCAAATCTATCCCGATGACCGTCGGCAATCACCAAAAACACTGAGTGCGGGAGTCGGGAAGATACGATTTCAACAGTAAGGGCGATGAAAGAAAAAATATCGACAGACTTTGCTATCGCTGCTTTCCGACAGCATCACAGCCCGCGCGAGTCGATACGATGCATCGACCGTGGCGCAAACACCCTAGCTTACGGGATGAAACAATGATTGTCAGGCCACTGTTTTAAGCCGCTTACCAGATCAGTTCCCGCACCGCCCCTGTCACAGAAACGATCGCTGCCCACGCACCCCCAAGTGCGAGCACAAACAGGAGCAGCATGACAATATTTTCCCACAATCGATTCCGATACTTCTTGCCGATATAAGCAGGATCGGCAGTAATCCACCAGAGTCCACCCGCCAACAGAGGAATCAACACGACCTGTGCACTATTGGCGATAAGCGTGAGTGTCACGAAGTCGGGCATATTGGGAAGTGTCCAAATCAAGGGAGTAATCAGACACCACAGGACGATCCATCGATAACACCAATGCTGTTCGAATGCGCGGGTCGATCCCAACGGCTCTTTTCGCAAACACGAATAAGCATGGCTACCTAGCTGAGCCAATCCGAAGGCGTGCCCAATTAACGACGAGTAAACCGCTGCGAAAATCCCCACGTAAAACAAGAGCCGACCGCCGACACCCAGGATCTGGCTCAAGAGACGTGGCAAGTCATCCATCGTCTCGATGGTCAAGCCACGTGGATACAAAACCTCCGCACCCAGGGTCCAGATTGCCAAATCCAAGAGGATCATCACGACGACGGCTAACAGGAAGTCATACATCTGAACACGACGGTAGGCCGGACCTTTCCATCCCTTGCTTTCTAAAAGATAGGGGTACACAAGATTCATCAGCGATCCACCGACAGCCCCAATCATTCCAATCACGACCAACAGGGGAGAAAACTGCCCAGATTGGACAGGCAGTTTAAAGGCCAACGTGCCTTCCAGGATTCCCAACGGATTGGGCCCCACCCAGATCGCCGTCCCTAAGAATGAGACCGACAAGATGGCAAGAAACAATTTAAATAGCAGTTCAACTCGACTAAAAACGGGCCGAAACACGATCAATAAAGCCAGTCCATTCCAAAATAAAGCCCAGCCCAATTTCGTTCCGTAACCAGTGAGATTCACACAGGCTTCACCAATTCCGACGGTCATGTAAGCACAATAAATGTGCCCCATGACGATCGAGGCGACAAACAACAACACCGGGTAGAAACGGTGCAATCGGGCAAGGCCATCCAAGACACCCTCACCCCGTACATTGCAGAGCTGGTATTTGGCAATCAGCGACACGAACAGAAACCGCATCACGATGGCAATCACGGCGCCCCACATCAAGGCATATCCGAAATTGCCACCTGCCACACCGATCTCGACGATATCACCAGCGCCCAACCAGGTGAGCACAATCACCAAGCCGGGACCAAACGATCGCAAGTAACCCCAAAAAGTGTTCGGCAGTTCTGCGGCTTGAGAATCCTGATCTTTGCCGGTCATTCCATTCCCTTTTCAGAAGGCGAGATGCTTTAGCCAACGGGCAACCCGCTTAAAGATTCCTGGCATCAGTAATCCGTGACCGAGCCATCATCCAACAAACGAGGACCGCGCCAACGGAATCGAAAGGTCGGATCCTTGGCAATTCGTCGCATTTCGGTTTCGTCCACCTCAATCCCCAGCCCTGGCGCGTCGCCCATCCGGACGTAACCGGAATCCTTGGTCCAACTCGGCTTGAGAAACTTCGCAAACAAATCACTGTCATACGATTCATGAATCAACAGATGGGGCACGGCTATCGAAACCTGGAAGCTAGCGGTCATGCCGAGATATGATTGCGTGCAATGCGGAGCAAGCGGGCAGGTGTATGCTTCCGCCAACGTAGCAATCTTTTTCATCTGCGAGATTCCACCGGTATAGCCGCAGTCAGGTTGGACAATATCGACCACTCCCGCTTCCAGATATGGCAAAATACCCCAGATGGTCCGATCACGTTCTCCCAAGGCGAACGGAATGCGAATCTGCTGCTTGAGACGCTTAAAGACTTCAAGGTTACCTGGCACAGCGGGCTCTTCCAGGAACAACAACTCGTACGGTTCCACGGCATTGGCAAATTGAATCAGGAATGCCGGAGGCATCGCACAATGGGCGTCGAACATGACAGTGCCCTTGGGCCCCAACCGTTCGCGTGCCGAGCGGACCTGATCGACAAAAGGTTGAATTTCTGCCGGATTCCCAGCCAGTCGCTGCGGTCCGGCCCCCAACTTCACTGCGTCCGCCGATGGATAGACACGAATCTTGTCCCGGGTCGGACCACCGAGAAGGCTATACACCGGAACTCCCCAAAGCTTTCCGGCAATATCCCACAAGGCCATATCGATTCCAGAAATGCAGTGCAACATAAAGGCACCGCCTCGCTGATTCCGCTCGGCTCGGTACAAGATCTGCCAAATATGTTCGATACGCGTTGGGTTCTGACCTTCCAGCATTTCAAACATGGATACGACTAACGCTTCAGCGACACTCGGTATTACGCCTTTAATTTCACCCCACCCGCTCACCGCACGATTGGTATCGATTCGCACAAAGACACGATCTTGAAATCGAATCGGGACAAGTCGTGTGATCTTGACCTTGGAACCACGATCCACCACGGAGTCCTTTGTCTGCGCGGTCACCGACCACCAGCCACCCGCCAAACATGCCCCCGTAGACGCGGCCAACCACTTTCGACGTGAAGCGAATCGATCATTTGAATTCATCGCACGTATTATCTCCAAAGACAGAGTCAGTGTTAATTTTTCGCCAGCGATTCCCTAAATCGCTGAATCTGCATGGAAGCTGATTCAGGCGGTGTCTTTAGATCCTGCTGATCGGCAGCAGCAACCTTGAGATTGATAAAACGGGGTCCCTGGACCGCAAATATCGTCTCGGCGTCTTGGGTCCAGCTCGGCAAGTCGTCGAACGATCGTGCAACAGCAAAGCCGCTCCCGCTGGCGATCGCGGCAAAATCAATTGCGGTCCCGTTCGCGGCTGTCCTTTGTCCACCCGTCACTTCATAGATCCCATTCTCCAGTAGGACGACTGTTAGATTTCTAACGCCGCTGCCAATGACGGATACCAACGAACCAAGACTCATCAACAAGGCACCGTCACCCGAGACAACAATCACCTCTCGGTCCGCTTTTGCGAGTGCGATCCCCAAGGCCAAGGGTATCGCTCCTCCCATCGTCGACGGATTGTATTGAAAATCAAATCGATGACTCGAGATAAGCGGCCAAATACGTGCCGATCCCTGATTGGTAATCACAACGTCATTGTGTCCGCGCACACGCGACAGTACTTTCAACGACTCACGGACATCCATCATGCCGAAAACCTTTCCTATTGCACTATTCAGCCATCAACGCAAAGCCGGATCGTTTCGCCTCAAGGCACCGCGCATAGTGCGTCTTCAGTTCGTTCGCTTGGTTTGCTTGCTCAATCACGATGAAGTCGACTCCCCAGGCCTTCAACAAAGGTTCAGCACACAAGGCGGCCGAATCCTGAACTTCCGGCTTGAGCCAGTTTCTTGCTCCAATCAACGCATACACAGGTACTTCCAGGTCATACACCACGTGTCGCAATGCGTCACCAGATTCGAACAAACCCGTGGTTTGCATCATCACCAGCGGGCGACACCCGCCAACCGTTAGCCCCACCGCAAGTGGCCATGCCTCTCCCTCTCGACAGACACGCACCATCTGCAAGGAAGAGTCATCCAGCGCGGCCTCCCATCGCCCAATATCGCTGTCAGGGATCCACACCACGTGCGTGATACCCATCTCCTCTAACACCGAAACGATTTCGTTGCTCGTAAACATGACCTTTTTGCTCTCACTGCGAGTCGATCAAGGGGCGCATGCCCGTCCCATTCCCTCGGAAGGCGGATTGTACCAGATCACCCGCGTCAATTCCGCCTAACGGCCTACAAGTGGTTAACGGGCGGCCCGATCCCCAAGCCATGCATGAAAATTTCCTACGAAAACAGGCGAACGTTGCCACCTTCCAAAACGGTGTAACAAACAACCCAACACACCAGTCGGAAATAAATCCGGAACACTCGCTCCTTCCTATCAGCCCCGTTTTTTGGATCGGTTCAAATCACATAATTGGCCGCGGGAACGTTAACACGATCGCAGCCGCTCATCCGTTGAGAGACGATCGGGTGTTTATCCTCGACGATATTTTGTAACGTGCTGTCGCACTTAATCCCGCCCACGATAACCTTTTTTGGAGCGAGCCATTTACCTCATTAACTTCTATTCTTCCTGGATAAAATGAAGGGCAGGGGTTCCCAGTGGTTGAACAATCAGTTTTTTCCCTCACTCGGGCGGATTCCAGCTGAATTTGGTCTCACTTGTGCATTAAAATCAGGCACAACGGGCTAACCGCTTTTGCTTCGGCTCCGCGTGAGCGCCGTGATGGCAAAGCTCGAGAACATTCGTCAAACGCCTGCCTCTCCACCCTCAACCGCTGAAAGGTGATTTCGCCATGCAATTATTTGATCGTTATCACCCGATTTCTCGAAGTCTGCTGTCATCCATATCACTGACGCTTGGCCTGCTGTTGTCCTTCCAGCAGACACCTGTGCAGGCCGACCCCACCGTTGTCATTGACAGCCCGATGACACCACCCTATTGGGCGCTGCTTGAGCGGCAAGTACTCGATGCCAGTGCGAAAGCCTGCGCCGAGTTTTACCAACGGTATTTCGATGACCGTGGTTATTTGCTCTGCGTTGAGCGATGGGGTGGAAATGACGGACCCGATGATGCCATTGAAAACTGCAACGACTGGGCGCTATTACACACACTCGGCTGTGATGAGCAGGTGTTGAAAGATTTCCAGCGCGCGCTGGAAGGCCATTTCCGACAATATACGTTAGCCAAAACCACCGATGTGCCGTTGGCCCGCGACGGAATGTACTACAAAGAATTCCCAGTGATGTTCGACTGGGTTCACAACGGCGAAGGACTGAGCGGCTTCAATCTCCTCGGGCTATGCACACCCAACGACCTTCGACTCCGCCAACGAATCCAGAGATACGCTGGATTCTACATGAATGAAGATCCTGGCGCACCAAACTACGATACCGAGCATCGCATCATTCGCAGTATGTTCAACGGAAGCCGTGGCCCGTTACTTCGAAAGGCGACCGCGCTCGACTGGGCCGGCGATCCGATTGAAGTGGAAAACCGTTTTCTTGCGTTGCATGGTGAAAACAACTATGAGGAAATGCTTGCCCACTTCAAGGACTACAATGATATAGTCGGCGATCACCCTCAAAATCTCTGCGCAACTTCACTGGCGTTTAATGCCTACGCGATCACGGGCGAAGCCAAGTACCGCAGGTGGATTCTAGAATATGTTGATGCCTGGGCTAAAAGAACACGCGCTAACGATAATATTATTCCTACCAACATTGGACTCGACGGCAAAATCGGCGGCGCAGCCGATGGCAAATGGTATGGCGGTGTCTATGGATGGTCGTTTTCCGTTGAAGTGCCGCAAACAGGCGAGATAGCTCACCGCAACACCCATCAACTGGGACTCGATGGATTTGGAAACGCATTCCTACTCAGCGGCGATCCTAAATATCTGGCGGTTTGGCGCGACATGATCACGGCAATCAATCAGCAGCGGCGTACGGAAAATGGCGTCACCAGCTATCCAACCATGTACGGCGACAACGGATGGTATGCCTATCGCGCGGGTCACTATAGCCACGGCGCCTTGCCGATCTATTTTTGGTCGATGGCTGCGGAAGATCGAGAACGCGTCGGAAATAACCCTTGGTTATCCTTTCTGGAAGGGAACAATCCGGGTTACGCCGCCTCTGCCTTATCAGGCGATCTCGATGCAATCCGCCAACGGATCTCAAACATGCGTCAGGATCCGACAACGCCCGACACCCGGCTTGCTGATGTTCCGATGCAATACAACCCGGCAAGGGCGAACAACTTGGTGCAATTGATGCTCGGAGGCCTTCACCCAGGGCGATACGGTGGACCACTACATGCCAGGCTTCGATATTTTGATCCGGTTCGCCGCCGCAGTGGTATTCCTCCGGACGTCGCCGCACTTGTGACGCGCATCACGGATGAGGAAGTTGACGTCACTCTCGTCAATTTGAATTTAACGGAGTCTCGGGAACTGGTTGTCCAGTCAGGTGCGTACGGGGAGCATCAATGCGAACAAGTTAAAAGTCACAACGGAACCCTGTCCGTCAACGGCCCTTATTTTTCAGTTACGCTTGAACCGGGATGTGGCAACCGTTTAACGATCCAACAGGATCGTTATCGCAATCCGCCACAACTGCGACAACCCTGGAACCATCGCCGTAGTCCCTGACACCATTTTCACTTTCGACCATTCCGCCAAGCGGAAACCGGACGGACCCCAGCACCGCTGAGTCCGGCCCAAAACCAGCCTGAGCGAGTTAAACTCTCTCGGCGTCAACGCCAATATTGCAGCAAAACTCTCCACGCTGTTGTTCTGTGGAAACTCCACTTTTATCGCGAGTCGCGCACTCGATCCAATCTGCCAACGGGCCATTACCAATCATTTACGCATTCAAGCGGCGATCCAGCGAAGGATCTGTTACTTCGACTTCTCCTTGAGTTTTAATCTCACCAATTTCGCCCTGTAAACTGGCTCGGGCACGCCGGGAAAATGGACCGTCACAACCATGTTGTCTGCATCAGTCCTGTGATACTTAACACTCATTGCCCCTTCTTGCCCCCGCTCGTCGGTAAACAAGAAATTAAGTACCGCATCATCTTCCTCGAATTCCCATTCACCGAGCACGGAGGTCCCCTCACTGTCTGCCCCCATATGAAAAACCTTGCCAGTCTTCCCATTCACACCCATCAACCCGATCGATTCCTTACCGCTCTCTTTCGACCTTATTTCGATCACTTGGTCCCGAAATTTCCAGCTGAATTTGGTCGCGTTCTTGGTGTCCGGATCGACCCATGTTCCAACAATCCCGTCCCATTTTGCTTCGCGCAGGATCTCACCCAGATTTTCCGCCGCAGCCGCCTGTGCGGCAGTTAACAGCACAACGCCGGCCACCCAAATCCATCGCGTCGATTTGACGATATCCATTTTTGTCTCCGATCTTTTTTTGAAGTGCTTAAACCTAACTAAAAGTCTGACTCTTTGCGAATAACAACACAGCTGAGTTCGCTTACCTGAGGACCTTATTTCGTAACAAATCGTATCTGAACCAAACTCGGTAACCTCCCGGTTACCCTGCTATTGACAACCTGGGTTATCAAACTGTGCAGGCAACCGATTTTCTCGATTACGTGCTTCAACCTTTCCAGCTCTGGGCGTTCATTGCTTGCAAGCATTCCTTTGACCAACCGCTGTCCTTCCGATTCATCCTTCCGCCAGCAATCCCCAAAAGCGCTCTCGAGCTAACGTCTGCGGTGCCTTACAGTTCGCAACTATCGATCGCAGGTGGTGGTGCGGAATCGAAAGGCCTCATTCAGTGTTAGGAGAACACCTACCAAAGGTCCCGAACGTTCACCGTGCAAGTTTGTCAACCCTTGACCTCACGACACAAGAAACCTGCCCAAACTTGCCGCTTGTGATTCAACGCACTCGCGGTGGAAAGACAGCAATGAGAAGAGTTAGACTCATCGCAACAACGGCACGCACGTCGCTGTCCATTGGAAACGGAATTGCCTGGCTAGGAAAACGTCTCGCTAATTCGTTCGTTCAGTCCGAAGCCTCAGTCGACCGCAGGTGTAAATCCAGAAAGGGCACAATCTCATTCCGATATTGATGAGAATTGTGTTCCAGCAAATCATCGTGCGCTGCATCAGCGAAAACCACGAATTGTTTCGGTTCGTTAGCCGCTTGAAACAACGTCCTCGATTCGGTCAACGTCGTATGCAGGTCTTGATCCCCTGCCGCGACCAACACTGGACAATCCGCTTTGACAATATGGTCCACCGGACGAAGTTCCGATGGTGAGACACCAAGACGCGGCTTCAACTGAACAAGCAAAGCAGGAGCCAAAACATAATGAAACGGTCCCAGTCGCATCTCGATACGATTGTGAACTGCCTCAGTGACGTCGGGATAAACCGATTCGAGCACGAGTGCATCGATATCAAGTGGACTCGCCAGCAATGCGGCCGCTCCTCCCAACGAGCGGCCAACCACACCAATTCGATGCTTCGGATTTCGTGACCGGACGAACTCTACGGCCGCGACAGCGTCGTGCCGCTCAAGTTCGCCAAGTGCAATCCGATCACCAATTGATTCACCATGCGATTGCAGATCGACGAGAAGCGTCGAATAGCCAAGGTCATGCAATAACTTTGCGCGCCCAAGCATCGATCGACGATCCGCTCGTATCGGATGCAATAAGACAATGGTTGCCACGGCATTATCGACCGGTGCATACCAAGCCGAAATGGACGCTGCCGATTTGGATGGAAAGGTGACTTCGACGGCCGGAAAATCACTTGGAGGCAGGCCCACCGATCGATGAGCGGGTGCGATTAACGCGTTTCCGACAAGCCAACAGACAGCAACAAACATCAAAATCAGAACAGCAACAACGCCTAATAACCATCGCCCCGTTTTCATCGTTCCGAAAAAACTATTCATACCGTTTCGCCTCGAAGAACACTCAAGTACCACACCCATTCGCTTTTACGATCCGACCCAGATTTAAGATTGCAACGATTTTCTTTCCCCTACGCCGGCTGCTTGACTGTTTCTTGTGAGATTACTTCACCTTCTCGATGGAAAAGATGCAGTTCTCACCACCGTAACCTTTGGTCGTGTATCGTACGCGATTAAATCTCAGGCCGTGCCGCTGCGGGCTCATGCGGTTGAACCACAAGCCATCGAGTCGACAGGCACAGGTAGTCAAGCGAGGAACACCATGAGCTGCAAAAAAGTTAAAATACCAACAACGCACGATCGTAAACGTTAGCTGCCGATCATCGGTTTTGATTTCCCAACGAAAAAAACTGCCGTATTGCTTCATAATTGAATCGAAGATTCTGCCTGCACGAACAACGTCACCTCGAAACGATTTCATCAAACGCTCTAGTACAAACAGGGTCATCGGCGTTGCGTGAGCCTTTTCCATCGAAGCAGCCAGCGCCTCGATCGTCTGATCGGGACCTTCGAATTCTGGCAGCAGCACCTGGTAGGCCGCCAAAATAAAACTACTCCACTCCAAATGTCCATGCGAAGGCGGGTCGGTGGCCAGCGACTCCTCGTTACAAACATAATCCGCCGCTCGTTGATCAATTTGACGCAAGACATTCTTGCGCTCATGAGGCAGCTTGACTGCGTTGATCAAACTACGAACACCTTTACGGGTGATGCCTCTCGTAAAGTGTCCGAAAAACAAATGTCGGATCCAATTAGTAACCACCCGTTGCTCCTCGGTCTAAACCGTTGACAACCGCAGCATCACGTTGCCAACGCGACCCACACGCACTACGAGAGCTTAGCACGGCCAAGCTGGCCATTTGAAACATGGCACTCACCGTGGTACGCGAGGTCAGTCAGTGTAATCCGCTTCGCGAAGACTATTCAGGACGGACTGCTGCCATTGGCGAAGCTTCCTAGCCAACTCATCGGCCTCAGCCGATTGACTTTCGACAATATTCTGGCTCTCAGCCGGATCCTTTTCGAGATCGAAAAGCTCTTGCTTCAGCTGTCCCTCATTCGTTTCCTGGAGAACAAGCTTCAAGTCGCCTTGAATGATCGAACGAGCGCCTAAAAAGTCGGCTTCGGCGATAGGCGGCTGATGATAATTCTTAAAATCCCGAGTTGGCTTGCCACGAGCCAATTTAACGAGCGGCGTTGTTCCTTCCTGGAGTTTCGGATCGATGTAGGGGGTCGGTTGAATCCCGCGAAAGCGTCGGGTGTTGTACATCCAAAAACAGAGGGGTGCGCCTCGCTCAACCATTTGACCATCGAGTAACGGCACAAGATCAATCCCATCCAGGGGTCGTTTCGGAGGCCGCTGTCCCGTCAGGGCACAAAGGGTAGGCAACAGATCGCTCGTGGATGCTCTAACCTTCGTAGATCGTGCTTCCGTTATTCGAGCTGGCCACTCGATCAGGCCAGGCACAAGCGTACCGCCCTCGTAGATTTGCCCTTTCACACCCAAGTGTGGCGAGGCAACAGCAGAATCGGGAGATGTTCCGTTATCACCGCAATAAAAGAGCAGGGTGTTTTCCCGGAGGCCGTTGTTAGCCAGATATTCCCGCAACTGACCAATGGCACGATCCATGGCAGTAATCTCTGCGTAACGTTCGCGCAGCACCTCACCCTGGGGTCGTCGAATCTGCTGTCCCGTTTGGTTCGACGTAAGTCGAACCTCCTTTTGCTTGTACTTGGCCGGTAAATCATCGTAGATCGCCAAATCATCAGGCAATCCACTGTACGGTTCGTGCGGCGAACCAAACCAAATCACGGTCAAAAAGGGTTTCTGATCCTGGTGTGCCTGGTTGATAAAACGAATGGCTTCACGCACCAATATTTCCGAACTTTCGCCGGCCAGGACTTCGGGCGCTTCACCATTGAGAGACAGCGACGGATTCAATTCAAAAAAATTGTCATGAGAAAGCCAACTGTCAAACCCCATGGCGCCTGGATTCGTCGGTGAGCCAGCCTTCACCGTGCCCACGTGCCATTTGCCAAAGTGACCGCATTGATAGCCGGCCTTTTGTGCAATATGGGCGAGGGTGACTTCCTCGGGCCGCAGTGACCAACCCGGGGCAAACGTTCCCATCCGATTCGGATGGCGTCCCGTGAGAAAACTCGCCCGTGTCGGTGAACAAGTTGGATGCCCCGCGTAAAACCGATCCAGTCGCAAGCCGCTCACTGCCATCTCGTCGAGAATCGGTGTCTTAACATGCGGATGGCCGTTGTAACCCGTTTCTTCCCAGCCGTGATCATCACCCATCAACAAGACAATATTGGGCGATGCGACGACATTGGACATCAACGCCAAGAGCAGGAGCAACGTGACAGGAAGGCAGTTACTCATCAGAACAGATCCTAACCTTATTACGGAGTAAACGCTTCAATGATGTCACCCACGATTTTCGGCAGTCTACCACAACGTCTTCCACTTTGCCGACAACGCAAACCACCTTTTGATTCCTCCCAGGCAAAAAAAATCATCGAGCTAACGATCCCCTTGAAACCTTACCCGCTCTAACTCGCTCTTAAGCAGCTTCCCCGAGACCACTCCCTCCATCACTTCTGCAGCCACAAAAAACCATGCGTTGCCAATCAAAGGGAGTCCTCAGCACTAATCGATCGCCACTGAGGTCCCGAGATCGGTAACGTCCAAGACAGAAAAAGTGCCGTTCCCTGTCTCTCGCCACATTCGATTCACAGCATGCCTGTCAAGTTCACAACCCGTTCAAAGGCAGCGTGTGCACATCCTGGATTCGTCTTAACACTTCATCTACGCGGCCAAGTTTGGCATGTCATCACCTGCCACGCCCAGGCCGTAGCTAAGGAAACAGCGAGCGCCAATTCAAGATCCCTCACTCAGCCAAACGCGTGTCAACTTGATTAAACACCGACCCGATCACCGCTGCCGATCTTCAATTTTCTGCTTGTCTTCCCTACTTTGCGCCGTTATTTTCCGAAGCATGAATCTTTCCTAACACCAAAAGTTTGAACGTTAACTTTTTGAACGTTAACTTGAAGCGGCCTGCTAACAGGCCGACCACCAAACTCCGCACACGGGACTTGTTCCACCTTGGCCTCGCACAGCACGACCTTTCGGCCCAGCGTTCTTTCAGCCTATCGTGACGGCTAATGACGCGTCGCAACGCCATGTCTTCCTTCACAATTCAGTCAAAACCACTTATCGAACTTTACCCGACGCAGCGGCGCCGTATCGAACCGCCACCGTGAGTCATCGACAAACAAACGATCAAGGATCAACCAAGGAAGCAAATAGCAGCGAAACTTTCCGACACGATCTATCAACTGTCAAGCCACCTAACGAAAGCCAGACATGAGTAAATATCGAAGAATCGCACGCGTCGAAAAACTTGAGGACCGAAACCTCTTAGCCATTGGACAAGGGTTTAATCTCAACGCGGCAGACGTCTCATTCATTGCGGATCAAATCAAAATCGCCGAATTCCACAGTGATACGGTAACGTTTTCAAATCCGTGCGGAACACTAATTGGCACCGCCGCATCCCAGATTCCAGTCGGTGCCAATGCCGAACTGCTACCCTTGGGTTTACGCACGATCGATGGTTCTTGCAATAACTTGGTAGCCGGACAAGAAGATTTCGGTGCGGCGGACCGTCCCTTCCCTCGACTAACCGCGCCGTATTATCGAGACGCAGAGAATCTGACGGTTGACCTTGATGGCCCTGGTCCCCAAAACATCGGTGATCCATCATCTTACGCTCAATTGACAGGAGTTGTTGAGGACAGCGAACCTCGAGTGATTAGCAATTTGATCGCCGATCAAACACCAAGCAATCCGGCCGCGGTAGCTGCAGCAGGGCCCGACATGGTTCCGGACACCGAGCATGGCGATGTGCTTTTCATTCCCAACGTGGCACCCGACGAGGGTCTTTCTGCGCCCTTCAACAATACGATGGTCTTCTTCAGTCAGTTTTTTGATCACGGCCTGGATTTAACGACCAAGACAGGGAGTCCGGTTTACATGCCATTGAAACCGGACGATTCTTTATTTGACCCGGAGCCTGACGCACTAAATTTCATGCTCATCTCCCGTGCGATTAATGAATCGGGCGTTCCCATCAACAACACGACGCCTTATGTTGATCAACAACAAACCTACGCGTCTCACCCGTCAATGCACATATTTTTACGAGAGTACGAAAACAATGCGGAGAATCTCCCGGTTCCCACTGGCCGCATGCTAACCAATTCACCTGACACGGGGATGGGCACTTGGACGGCGCTTAAGGCGCAGGCGGCCAGTCTACTTGGTATTCAACTAGTCGATCACGACGTATCCAGCGTCCCGCTGATGGCCACGGATCCCTACGGAAAATTCCTGCCGGGCGAAAATGGATATCCTCAATTCGCGTTACACAACGGCGAGTTACTCGAAGGCGACCCCACAGCAAACGGCGGCCTTGGTGTCCTTGTCCCTGCTAACGCTATTTCGACGGGACATGCCTTTCTCGTCGACATCGCCCACCATGCGGTTCCAGGCTCATGGAATCACGACTCCAATCCGGCCACGCCCCCAATCCTTCAGACCGCTGATCTGGATACGTTGACGGTCGACGACCACGACCCAGGAACCTTTGATGACGAAATGCTCGGTGCTCACTACGTCGCCGGCGATGGTCGCGTCAATGAAAACATTGGCCTAACCGCCGTACACCATGTGTTTCACTCGGAACACAACCGACTCGTCGAGCACATCAAAGAGATTGTCCTCAGCGCGGATGCCACGCTACTCGACGAATATCAGGTCAGCCCGGGTATCTGGGATGGTGAACGCTTATTCCAGGCCGCCAGATTTGTCACAGAGATGGAATACCAACATCTGGCGTTTGAGGAATTCGCGCGAAAAGTCCAGCCGCAAGTCAACGTCTTTGACGGATACGACGCAACGATCGATGCGGCGATCACCGCGGAATTTTCACAGGCTGCCTATCGTTTTGGGCATTCGATCCTACCGGAAGTTCTTGCTCGTACTCATGACGGAACCTCCAACACGATCGATCTATTTGATGCATTCCTGAATCCGCTCGCTTTCGACGAAAACGACAGTTTGACAGCGGACGAAGCTGCGGGAAGCCTCTTCCAAGGCTTGACCCACCAGATCGCCAATGCATTGGATCCGTTCATCAGCGAGTCGGTTCGGAATACCTTGGTAGGTCTTCCTCTAGATTTGGCAGCCATCAATATTGCTCGCGGACGCGATTACGGCTTACCGCCGCTCAACCAAACACGTCGTGAGCTTTTTGAAATGAGCCCCAACACGGCAGTGCAACCCTACGAAAGCTGGATGGATTTCAGCTTCAACCTCACGGTGCCAGAGTCCCTGGTAAATTACATCGCAGCCTACGGCACTCACCCCACGATCACCGCATCTACCACCGTCGCCGCCAAGCGAACAGCGGCTGATGCCTTGGTCACCGGATCACATTCCGACAGTACAGATTTCATGCACAGCTTGGGCGATTTCGCCAACATCGACGGCATCACCACCACAGGTGTCGACGAGATCGATCTTTGGATCGGTGGACTTGGCGAACAGACACAACCCTTCGGCGGCATCCTCGGTGATACCTTCAACTCAATCTTCGAGTTGCAAATGGAAATGCTGCAAGAAGGCGATCGGTTCTATTACTTAGAACGAACAGCTGGCATGAACTTGTTGGTCCAGCTGGAAGGCAATTCGTTTTCTGAGATGATCATGCGCAACACCAGCGCAACCGATTTACCCGCTGACGCTTTTTCAGTGGCCACTTACTTTTTCGATGCCGCGGTGCAGGGCTCCCAACCCATGACGCCGATCGTGGATGATCCGAACACGCCATACGATGAGCGGACTTTACTGGTTCGTGAACTTGCTGGAACGATTCGATATCCGGGCGGAGATCATGTCAATTGGGCCGGTAACGATTCAGCTATCCCTGGCGAGGGTGACCGCATCCGATCTGGTGCCGGTGATGACACCCTCATGGGGAGCGGAGGAGACGATCGCCTTGAAGGCGGAAGCGGGAACGACAACATCATCGGCGGATTAGGCGATGACATTATCACAGATCTTTTCGGCGACGAAGACATCAAGGGAGGTGACGGAAATGATGCCATCTCCTCAGGACAAGGGTTTGATCTGCTCCAGGGCGGTCGTGGCATGGACTTTATCATCGGTTCCACCGATCCGAAGGAGATTCTTGGGGGACCAGGAAACGACTTTATATTCGATGGCGATGCAGGCGGTGATAGTCACGGAGATGACGGCGACGACTGGATCGAAGGGGGTCGGCAAGGCGACGGGCTCGAAGGAGACAGCGGGCTAGTATTTCTAGCGGGTCCGGACATCAACACAGCTGGCCATGATGTCCTGAACGGCAATGAAGGCAACGACCAATATTTTGCTGAAGGAGGTGACGACATTCTCATCTCTGGCACGGGGCAAGAGAGGTTCATGGGGCAGTTTGGTTTCGACTGGGTGACGCATTACAACGATCCCCAGGACGCCGATTCCGACCTACTCAACAACGTCTTTGCCCCTCCACTCACCGTCAATGATTTCGATCGCTTTTCTGGCATCGAAGGGCTATCCGGTTGGAGCAGGGACGATGCGCTCCGTGGCGACGACGCCGGTGAGATCGACTTAGCTGGACCGCTCGGATCCAACCACGAATTGAACGCGGCCGGTATCACCCGAATCGCCGGTCTGGCCTCCATCCTCCCCGCGGAAACGACATCATTCAGATCGGGTAACATCCTTCTGGGTGGCGGTGGCAGCGATACACTCGAAGGTCGGGGTGGCGATGACGTCATTCATGGAAATGCCTGGCTGCGTGCTCAACTAATGGCGCCAGATCCACAGGGAGAACCAGGTGCGACACAACTCGTCGACAGCATGATTGACCTCCAGGCCGACGTCTTTGCGGGCCTGATTAATCCGGGTGACATCTCGATCGTACGCTCGATCGAATCAAGCGATACGGGTACCGATACGGCCGTTTATTCCGGACCTCTTGCCGACTATGACCTCGGCGTGAGTAACGGCACATTCACGGTAGATCATGCTCGAGGAGACGGCCTCAGCAACGACGCTCAGCTGGACAATGGAACCGACCTGGTGACGGACGTCGAGCGTCTACAGTTCGCCGATCAGACGATCGATCTCCCCACTCCTCAGGCCCCACGAAGCCTCATGTTCTCCACATTGGGCAACAATGCACTTCCCAACCTTGCCGGCGCGCCAGACGATGCCGACATTTACCAATGGGCCGGAAGCGGTGCGAATTACAGTCGGATCGAGGATGCATCCTCCATGGGCCTGGCGGGTAGTGCTGACATCGATGGATTGTCCGTGGTCACCAATGGCCATTTCTTTGCCACCTTTAATAATCCGACTGTAATACCTGGCCTAGGCACCGTGCAGGACGAAGATGTCGTCCTATTCGAAAACGGCGCGTGGTCCCACCATTTCGACGGTAGCCTTCACGGTCTGGCCGGCCCCGCCGGCTTCGACCTGGATGCCATCAGCGTAGATGGTTCAACCACCTACTTCTCAATCGTCGACAATGAGACCTTACCTGGCGTCGCTGGCACCGGCGATGATGCCGATATTTATTCATGGAACGGGGTAAGCTTTGCACGTGAATTCGATGCATCCACCGTCGGCCTTGCGACTACGGCAGATGTGGATGCAATTTCGTTTATCGCACCCAACCATTTCTTCCTTTCCTTTAACTCAGCAACGACGGTGCCGATCTGGGGTCTTATCCAGGACGAAGATGTGGTCTCCTATAATGCTGGCGTTTGGAGCTTGGAATTTGACGGATCGAACAATGGACTGAGCGGCAGTTCAGGATTGGACCTGGACGCCATCAGCATGTCGGAAGGGCCTGATGTCACGCGACCGGAGTGGAGCTCTGGCAACGTTACGGCGTCCAACGAAACCGAAAGTTCATTCGACCTGGAATGGTCGGGAGCTAACGACGACATCGGTGTCATCGCCTACAACGTCTACCTTGATGGCAATCTTGCTCAGACCGTCGCAAGCAGTTCAACCACGGTCGAAGGGCTCCAGTCTGAAACAACATTCGCTGTCACCATTCAGGCGTTGGATGGAGCCATGAATGAGTCGGTGAATGGTCCATCAACGTTCGCAGCCACCAACGGACCTGATCTGACCCCACCCAATTGGTCAGGAGGAGTGGTCACTGCCTCCAATGAGACCGCCAGCACCATCGACCTCAACTGGTCGGGTGCGCAGGACAATATGGGCGTTACTGCGTACCGGGTATACGTTGACGGCAGCCTCGACCAAACGGTCACGGGGACTTCCACAACGGTCAGTGGACTGGCTCCCAACACCACGATCGACGTCACCATTCAGGCAACCGATGAGGCCTTGAACGAATCCATTGATGGGCCCTCCACGTCCGCAACCACCTTGGCCGCCAATGTGCTGACTTTCTCCACCTTGGGCAACGGAAAACTACAGAATCTTGATGGCGCAGCAGATAATGCAGATCTGTATCAGTGGTCCGAAAGTAACGTGAACTTCGAGCGACCTTTTGATGCAACCGCCATCGGGCTAAGCGATAAGGCAAACGTCGATGGTTTGTCAGTGGTGGGCAACCGACACTTCTTTGCCTCGTTCACCGCGTCGGTTGAGGTGCCCGATATCGGCACCGTTGAGGACGAGGACGTTGTCGAATTCAACAATGGAACATGGACCCTGTTCTTCGACGGCAGCCATTTCGGACTAGGAACAGCCGGCGGCTTGGATCTGGATGCGATTAGCGTCGACGGCTCCACTCTATATTTTTCGACGATCGGCAATACCAAGCTCCCCGGCGTCGATGGTCAAAAGGACGATTCTGACGTTTACTCGTGGAGCGGTTCGAGTTTTGCTCGCGTCCTCGACGCCACCGAGATTGGGCTACCCAAAGCAACGGATCTCGACGGGTTGACCCGAATCGCACCGGAACATTTCTTCTTTTCCTTCAACGTCCCCACATCGGTACCAACCCTGGGTAGAGTCGAAGACAAAGATGTAATCGAATACAACGCTGGCGTTTGGAGTGTTTTCTTTGACGCTCTCGCCAACGGAATTGGCACACGTGGGTCCTTTGATTTAGATGCCATCAGCATCTCCGTTCCCTTAGGCAACGGTGGAGAAATCCCGGCCAATCACGATGGAACCTTTCCCGGTGCAAGGCTACTGGGAGATTTCAATGGAGATGGGCGCCTGAATCACATCGATGTCAAACTCCTCTCTGCCGGAATCCAGGTCTCGGATCTAATCTTCGACTTAAATGAAGATCACACCCTGGATCAAATGGATATGGACGTGATGGTGGAAGACATCTTGCGCACGAGTTACGGCGATGCAAATCTGGATGGCCGATTCAACTCATCCGACCTGGTTCGTATCTTCCAGGCTGGAGAATGGGAAGACGCCGTGCATGGAAATTCAGATTGGTCCGAAGGGGACTGGAACGGTGATGGCGACTTTGATTCTGCTGATCTCGTGCTCGCCTTTACGAAGAATAGCTTCTCAAGTTAGTCCCGAGCGATTGTCGGAAATCTATCTTTCCAGCCCTTACCTTGGCACGGTTTTCAGCACTAGACCGTGCCTTGGACTGCCACGCTCCCAAAGCGTGGCCTCATAACATCCCGCTCGACAATCAACGGATGTTCGTGAGCCCTCGTAAAAGGTAGAGAAAT
Organism: Pirellulaceae bacterium; assembly: GCA_029243025.1. NCBI lineage: Bacteria > Pseudomonadati > Planctomycetota > Planctomycetia > Pirellulales > Pirellulaceae > Pirellulaceae bacterium. The sequence continues at coordinate 25,059 of JAQWSU010000049.1, forward strand.
CAAAACGAGTACCATGACGGTGAGCGATTCGAGATCCCCCACATTTAAACAAGCTTGACTCGCGAGTCCCGGCAGATGAGAATCCGGTCATGGGTTTGCCCGACCATTCACAATGCGCCCGTCGCTGGACACTTTCACTTCTCGCAACATTTTGCGGAAGTTCGCCCTTTGTGCATGCGGATACCAGTGCGACGCAACTGAATGCATTTATCGTTCAACACTGCACAAGTTGTCATTCGGGTGATGAGTCCGAAGCCGACCTCAATCTGGCGAGTCTTGCGGATCAACAACTCACGCCAGCCAACCGCAAAACTTGGATTCGTATCCTTGAAGTGCTGCATCGTCGTCAGATGCCTCCGAACGGTGAATCGCAACCGAGCGAACAACAGATTCAGACCACAACCAAGACGCTCCATTACCGCCTGCTGTTGCTGGACGGCCTGAAAGGGCCCAATCCTGGCCACGTGACACTGCGACGTTTAAACCGCACGGAATACCAGAATCTCATTACTGATCTGTTTCACATCAACATCGATGTGACAAAGGACTTCCCCGCCGACGACACAGGATATGGATTCGACACCATTGGCGATGTACTCTCAATTTCCCCACTGCTGTTCGAGAAATACCTAGCCACCGCCGAGAAAATCACCGACGTCATTTTTTCCAATCAGGAAATCAGCCCCGAGGGAACGGAAAAGTTCCGAGGAGACATTCCGAGCGACGACGATGATTGGAAAAGCTACGCCCGCCACATCCTTGCACCGGTGGCCCGCGGTGCCTTTCGGCGACCTGTGCGCGATGATGAGTTGGACAAGTTGCTTGAATTCGTCGATCAAGCCAAAGAGAACGACAAAAGCTTTGAGCATGGCATTCGCCTCGCGTTGCACGCGATCCTGATCTCCCCAGACTTCCTATTTCATGTCATCCGTACGCAATCTTCCAAGGAAGAGGAAGCCGAGACGGTCGTGTCGCTCAGTGAATTTGAATTCGCATCACGGCTCTCATTCTTTCTTTGGAGTCGCGGTCCCGACGAAGAACTTTTTGCACTCGCAGAACAGAACCGGCTTCGGGACGACACCATTCTGACGCAACAAGTTCGCCGCATGCTCGCCCACGAGCGCGCGGGGGCGCTCGCCGACAATTTCGCCAGTCAGTGGCTCCAATTATCGCGCCTTACCTCGGTAGCACCCGACCCAGATCTCTTCCCCGATTTTGACGACGACCTGCGGCTTGCCAGTCGGGAAGAAACAACCCGTTTCTTCGCATCGATTCTGCGTGAAGACCAGAGCATCCTGACTCTCCTGGATGCCAACTATTCGTTTCTCAATGAGCGACTGGCTCGCCATTACAATATCCCAGAGGTAAACGGTCCCGAATTCCGCCGCGTTTCTCTACCAACGCGGCGTCGAGGCGGTCTCCTGGGGCAATCAAGCATCCTGACCCTCACCTCGAATTCCACTCGCACCTCGCCCGTCAAACGAGGCAAGTGGATCCTCGAAGAGATTCTGGGGGCACCGCCCCCACCGCCGCCACCCAATGTGGAAGATCTTAGTGAGACCAAGGAGGCCGCCATATCAGCCTCATTGCGAGACCGACTAGAAGAACATCTCAGCAACGAAAGCTGTGCATCCTGTCACCGTGTCATGGATCCGCTAGGCTTCGCCTTAGAGAACTACAATGCCATCGGTGCATGGCGAGAACGAGATGGTAAATTTCCCATCAACGCCTCGGGCACCTTACCCGATGGTACTTTTCTGGACGGACCCCGCGGAATTAAGTCGGCCCTTTTAGCACGTAAACACGATTTCGTGCGATGCCTGACCGAAAAGATGTTCGTCTATGCAATGGGTCGCGGCATCGAGTATTATGACCTTGCCGCAATCGAGACGATTGTAACCGCGGTAGAAAATGACAATTATCGCATGTCCCGGTTGGTGCTTGAGGTTATCCGGTCGGTCCCGTTTCAGATGAAACGCCAACAACGGAGATCTTCCTAATGCGTACGCCAATGGTTTCGCGTCGTGGGTTTCTACGTGGCATGAGCACGGCGATTGCTTTGCCAATGCTCGAATCAATACCGTTGCGAGCGGATGAGCGAGGGGACGCCCAACCACCTCAAAGGCTGGCTTTCATCTATATTCCCAATGGAGTCCAAATACCGGAATGGACCCCTGAACTCACCGGTGTAAATTATGCACTGCCCCCCATCCTCGAACCGCTCCAGCCGCTGCAAGAAGATTTCTTAGTCCTCAGCGGCTTAACCCACGACAAGGCGCGACCGAACGGCGACGGTGGAGGTGCACACGCCCGCTCCTGTGCTTCATTTTTGACGGCCGTTCAACCGGTTAAAACGGGTGGCTCCGATCTTCGGTTAGGTCCTTCTGTCGACCAGCTCGCAGCTGACGTTATCGGACAAGGCACCCGTCTGGCATCGCTGGAACTGGGCGCCGACCGCGGCACCAAAGCGGGTTCCTGTGACTCAGGTTACAGCTGCGCCTACACGCATAACATCTCTTGGAGATCGGAAACAACGCCGATGCCCAAGGAAACCGATCCTCGTGTGGTATTCGAACGACTCTTCGGACAAGGAAATAGTTCCGTCGACAGAGCCACTCAAGCCCAACGACTCCAGGAACGTCGCAGCGTCCTCGATTTCGTTCGTGAGCAAGCTCGAGGACTAGAAGGACAGGTGAACAACAAAGACCGGCAAAAGCTTGACGAGTACTTCACCGGCATCCGTGAAGCTGAACGAAAGATTGCCGCCACTACAAGCGGAAGTCTAGCTCGTAGGCCTCTCGGCGCGACGGCCCCACCACCCGGCGTTCCAGAAGCTTTTCCGGACCACCTTCGACTCATGAGCGATATGCTTGTACTGGCTTTTCAGGGTGACGTAACTCGCGTCTCCAGTTTCATGTTCGGCAACGCGGGCAGTAACCGGAATTACCGCTTCATCGGCATCCCAGAAGGACACCATGAACTGTCGCATCACGGTGGAGACCTGAAAAAACAGGCCAAGATTGCCAAGATCAATCGATTTCAAATTGAACAATTCGCCTATTTACTGCAACGGTTACGTCAAATCCCAGAAGGCGAAGGTACGCTTCTCGACCAATGCATGATCGTCTATGGCAGCGGCATGAGCGACGGAAACAAACACAATCACGAAGATCTTCCGATCTTGCTTGCCGGCCGTGGCGGCGGAACGATCGACACGGGTCGCCACGTTCGCTTCCCCCAAGAAACGCCACTCGCAAATCTATACGTTGCGATGTTGCATCGTTTGGGAGTACCCATCGATGAGTTTGGTGATAGTACGGGAGAGCTTGATCAACTCAGTGTCGGGCTGCCAGCAAGATCCTGACCATCAAGTCGAGTCGGTCGCAGACAATCCCATTACCGTTTCCTCAATACACCGACGAATTCCATAGTCCTGTCCCTTATTTGCCTGCTCTCGCAACTTCACATCGGCAAGCTGTTCCTGCAGAAACGACAAAGCCTGCCCCGCATCGGTGCCGAGATGACGTAAAGCCTTACAGGCAGCCAATCGCACAAAGGGGCTTTCATTCTGCATTTTTTCAATGAGCAGCGTCACATCGCGCGGGCTAATTTTCGCAACCGCATTACTGGCCGCATAGCGATCATTATCGTCCTCGATCATCACAAACAACCGCGGCACGGCAGCTTGTGCCTCCTCACCAATCTCTCCCAACTCGTAGGCTGCGGCCTGTTTTACTTCGCGATCCTCATCCTCGGTCGCCAAGAGCAACGGCTTCAGCAACGGATCAAGTTCTTGGACGATGGACCGAAACGACTCGATGACCAGAATGCGAAAATCGCTATCCTCGTGTTCCAATGCTTCTACCAACCGACCGGTGATTGCTGCGGCGGCCGCTCCCATTTCCCGCAAAGCCAAAATGCTTTCATTTCGCACCTGGGCCGATCCGTCATCCAAACATTTCGCAAGCGCCTCTAAAGTGAGAGGTTCGACATGGTTGACGGCCCCCAGTGCGCGTGCGGCCTGAGCGCGAACGGTGACGTCAGGATCTTGAAGACAAACGATCAACGACGGAACCGCCTGTTTGGCTACACCACCAGCCAGCGCCAGGGCGACCGCCGCGTCGGCGCGTATTCGCTGGTCCGAATCAGTCAGTCCAACAGCTAACGTGGCAATCGACATCTCAGCCAATTCCTTATGTTGCCCAATGACACGTATCGCTGCTCGTCGAACGCTCGCGTCAGCGTCTTGATAGGCTCGTTCAAACTCGGCTACATAGGTCGTCGGTTTCTCAGCAGTGGCCCCCAAGGCCAGCAAACTTGCCGCTCGGACTGTTGGATTACGGTCGTTGAGTGTGTTGGCCAGCAGGTGGATCGCTGGTCTGGCAACTCCGCTGAGTCCTCCCAGGGCTTCCGCAGCCCGAGCTCGAACGACTTCGTTTTCGTCTCTCAACAACTCCATTAACTGAGGCAAGGCAGGTTGAGCAGATTCGCCAAGATTCCCAAGCGCCAACGCGGCCACCGAACGAACTTGCGACGACTGCGCCTCCAAGGCGCCGGTTAGAGCACTCGATGCTTCTCGGCCAACGATGGTTAACGCAACCACAAACTGCCGACAGACAGTTTCGGAACATTCTTGCTGTGAAAGCTGGGACAGAACACCGCTCACGGCTGACTGCCCCATTGCGCCAAGGGCCTGCGGAAGCAGAGCATCCAAATCTAATTCTGCGAAACGAACAATGGCATTTGTTAGGGGCACAACCGCAAAATCGGCTTTCATTCCCATACGTCGCAAAAGGTCGGCCGCTCGGATAACCGTCCGCAGATCCCCCGTCTCGACAACGCCGGCCAGCTGCCTAACCACCGCCTCTTGCGCTCCCACAAGTAAAAACAGCTCGCCCGCCGTATGACTCACTTCATCATGTTCGTCAGCGAGGAGCGTCCCCAGAATCGGAATGAGTTTCTCATGGCCAGGTGCAACATAGGCCAGCGCTCGGGCGGCTCGTAAACGAACTAACGGATCCTCATCTTCAACCGCTGCGAGAATATCGGGCACGGCTGAATTCGCGTCAGGGCCGACCCGCTCGAACACGAGCAATATTCCCGCTCGGCCGCTGGCATCTGCGTCGGGCAGGGCGGTCATTAATCTTTCGATGCTTTCGGTACCAAACGTGGCAAGAGCCCGACCCGCTTCGTCCCGAAAGTCTGCTTCAGAATTTGCCAATGCATTTATCAAAGAATTCACCGCAGTAAGGCCAGCAGGACCGATTCCTGCCAACGCCCGTGCAGCGCCCGTTTGTCCGATCACTGAACCGTTTTGAAGTGATTGCATCAGTGCGGGAACTGCGGCAGGTCCAACCTGGCGAAGGGCAATCGCTGCTCGGTATCGAACCTGGGCGTCCTGGTGATCCAAAGCCTTGATCAGTTCGGGAACCGCGGGTTCAGCCAGCGGACCCAGACGACTTAACGCAGCCAGGGCATGCGAACGGACTTGACCGTCATCATCGCTTAAGGCTTTCGCGAGAACACCCACGGCTGCTTGCGACGGTGTACCCATTTTCGACAGGGTGCGCGCTGCGTCGCGCCTTTCGTCCATGTCCGTAGACGACAGTCGATTGATTAACAAAGACACGTCGGACGGAGTTTGCCCCATCACGGCGGACAAGCTGAGCCCAGCCATGCATGCGGCCAAAAGGACTGTGCGGATCGTTTTCTTTGTCAAAATGTGTCTCTCCATCCATGCGTCGTTCGCAAAGCTGCGTCTCACTCAGCTTTACGAAGATGGACCTTTTCCATCAAGCTGTGATCGATAAAACACTCATCCGTTCTCGCAGCAATTCGTGCAAGCCACGCGCTGCATCTGCAGAAAAATATCCAGCCGGAATCTTAGCCTCCCCGCCAGTTGGTCGCAACGGACTTCCGCTGCCAGCGATTTCAACAGCACCGCCTGCGCTTTCAACAGTCGATCCCAGGCTCGCTGTTATGTTTTGCGTTTTGATGCACGGTGCCCTGAGCATGCCTGCGGCCGCAGAAACCAGTCTGCGTTAACTAACTCGATAGAAATGATACCAACACGGGCACCGTTCCCGTCGTCAAGCGTTTAAAATCATCAAATTTATAGCTCGCCGCCCCACAGTGGGCTCCGACTGCAGACCGGTCGTTTCCTGCTCGCGGCTTGAGAAGAGGCAGGACGTTAATTTAGCTTAAATTTCCGCATTCCGCCCACGGCAAAGGGTGCGAAAACGCTCAGTCGCAAACTGACCTGCGCTGAATTGATTCATCTTTGCTGCGCAATTCGCAAAAAGCGGCGGTGAAGATAGGATTCATTGGAAAGATCCCTTACGAGCCGAAAGTATCGTTGTCATGTGGCCTCGCAAACGTAAAAATGGAGAGGTACCATTCGTTGAAACGAGGATCTTGAAATGATGACGCTTTCGCGGATTCAACGCAGCAACACGGCCTGTTTTCCCAAAACAATTTTTTTACTTCTTACCGTGGTAATCATTCCCATTAACGGCTGGGCAGACACCATTGACTTCAACCGCGACATTCGTCCAATCCTGTCGGACCGCTGTTTTCATTGCCATGGGCCTTCCGAAGACGATCGTGAGGCTAACTTACGGCTCGACCAACCCGAAGGCGAAGAGGGCGCTTTGCGCAGCGTTGACGATTCTACCGTGATCGCCCCCGGAGATCCCAACGCTAGCCAGTTATGGCATCGAATCACTTCGACGGATCCCGACGAGCGGATGCCACCAGCCGATTCCAACAAGAAGCCATTGAGTGCGGAGCAACAAGAACTCTTCAAACAATGGATCCTCGAAGGAGCCAAGTTCGATAACTTTTGGTCTTTCGTATCCATCAAACCTGTTTCTCTACCCGACGTCGACGACGCATGGGCAAGCGGCATGATCGATTCCCATGTACTCGCCGAACTCGAGCGTGAAGGCATTCGCCCGAAACCGCGAGCGGATCAACGAACTCTAATACGACGGGTCACTTTTGATCTGACAGGTCTTCCACCGACCCCCGCCGAGATCGATCAATTTTTGGCTGACAAATCCCCCGATGCCTATGCGGATCTAGTTGAACGATTGCTCAACCGAAAATCCTATGGCGAACATATGGCTCGTTATTGGGCTGACCTGGTCCGGCTAGCGGACACGAATGGGATGCACAAAGACTTCTTCCGCAATTTCTCCACTTACCGATCCTGGCTAATCCGCGCCTTCAACGACAATCTTTCGTTTGATGACTTCATTCGGTACCAGTTAGCGGGCGATCTATACGAGACTCCAAGTGAAGACCAGCTCATTGCATCTGGATTCAATCGACTCCACATGATCATCGACAAGGGAACAGCTCTCCCAGAAGAAAGTCATCACAAAAACGTCCTGGACCGTGTTGAGGCATTTGGAACTGCATTCCTTGGTTTGACGATTCAATGCAGTCAATGCCACGATCATAAATATGATCCGATCAGTCAAAAAGAGTTTTACCAACTCTACGCATTCTTTAATAACTTTGATGGCGCGCCCGAAACAGATCGGGCGCCGAAAGGCGGTATTCAGACACCCGCGATCGAACTTGCATCGTCGCCCGACGAGCCTCGTCCAGATGGGACCCTCGCCATGGTGATGAAAGAAAGATCAACTCCCAAACCCACCCACATTTTGGTCGGGGGAGCCTACGATGTGCCCGGCGAGCGAGTCGAACGCAAGACTCCGGCTGCCTTGCCATCCATGAAACCCAAAGACGGCATCTACACTCGGATGGACTTAGCCGAATGGCTTATCGACCCTGCACACCCACTGACAGCCCGCGTCGCCGTGAATCGCTTCTGGCAGCAATTTTTTGGCACCGGCTTGGTAAAAACATCGGAAGATTTTGGAGCACAGGGAGAGTGGCCAAGCCATCCGGAGCTCCTGGATCAACTTGCTTTCCGTTTCAGCGATTCAAACTGGGACGTGAAAGAGCTGGTTCGTTCCATCGTGCTTTCCAACACCTACCAGCAAAGCTCTGATGCGAGTCCCGAGGAGTACAGGAACGACCCGGACAATCGACGACTCTCTCGAGGTTCCCGTTATCGCATGGATGCCGAAATGATCCGCGATCAGATCCTGCTATTGAGTGGTAAGTTAAACACCACGATGTATGGACCGAGCGTCAAGCCACCTCAACCACCAGGACTTTGGAAGGCGGTTAGCATGGCGGCTCCGCTTACCTATGTTGCCGACAAAGGAGATGCGATCTATCGGCGTAGCATCTACACCTATTGGAGACGAGCCATGCCGCCGCCTCAGATGACCATACTCAACGCCCCTTCCAGGGAATTCTGTACACCGCGCCGAGAGCGAACCAACACACCGCTGCAAGCTCTGCTGATGATGAACGAGACCGAATTTTTCAGTGCCGCCAAAGCTTGCGCCCAGGTGAGCATCGAACCGGGGAAGGGCGATGACGATCAACGGCTTACGTCACTTTACGAAAAGATCACCTCGCATCTTCCGGATCCTGATCGGCTCGTCCTTCTGCAGGCGACGTTAAATGACTTCCGCAACGTCTACGCAAACAATCCCCAGCTTACACAATCGTTGACCACCGAATTCGTAGATCTCGATGACAAACAACGCATCGAGCTCGCTGCCTGGACAATGATCACCCATAGCTTGATGAATCTTGAACTCGCAAAGGTCAAACGTTGATGACAAATCTTTTTCAGCAATTTTGCGACCTGCAGAATCGTCGCCAGTTTATTCGACAAGCGGGTATTGGACTGGGTGCAGCAGCGGTAAGCAACGTCGCAAAGCGCGCGGCTGCAGATTCCAACATCATGCAAGATCACACTCCCAAGGCGAAACGAGTCATCTTTCTTTTCATGGCTGGTGCTCCGAGTCAACTTGACCTTTTTGACTACAAACCTGACCTAGAAAAGCTCCATGACCAGCCGCTTCCGAAGGAGATCAGTGCGGGCCAGCGCGTCACCACTATGACACGAGGGCAAAAACAACTCATCTGTGCTTCGATCTTCAAGTTCGCTCCTCAAGGACAAAGCGGCCTTTACATGAGCGAGCTGCTGCCGCATCTTTCCACGATGGCAGACGATCTCTGCTTAATCAAATCGACCCATACGGAAGCGATCAACCATGATCCCGCGAAAACATTTTTTTGCACGGGAGACGAGATGCCTGGTCGGCCTAGCATGGGGGCATGGCTAAGTTACGGGCTGGGATCGATGAACCGAGATCTACCTGACTTCATCGTGCTCACCTCAGCTTTTTGGTCGGGAAAGGTGAATGTTCAGGCGCTTTACAGCCGCCTGTGGGGCACGGGGCCACTTCCATCCAGACACCAGGGAATTGCATTTCAAACGGTTGGTGATCCGGTTCTTTTTCTTTCGAATCCAGCCGGCGTAGACCGTGGCACACGGCAAAAAATGCTCGCACTTGTCGCAAGCGTCAATCGACAACAGCAACAGTTGACCGGCGACCCTGAAATCCAGACTTCCATTTCACAACAGGAAATGGCGTTTCGAATGCAAATGTCAGTGCCGGAGTTGACTGACCTGAGCTCTGAAACACAAGCCAACCTGCAAATGTACGGGCCCGAAGTGCACAAAACGGGATCTTTCGCGCGGAACTGTTTATTAGCCCGCCGTATGGCCGAACGAAACGTACGATTCATCCAACTCTTTCATCGCGGCTGGGACCACCATACGAATTTACCCACCCATTTACGTGGCCAGGCTCGCGACGTCGATCAGCCAATTGCAGCTCTGCTCAAAGACCTGAAGCAGCGCGGCCTGCTTGACGACACACTCGTTGTCTTTGCAGGAGAATTCGGTAGGACGACATTTGCCCAAGGGGTGAAAGATCGACAGTCCTATGGTCGCGATCACCATCCTCGCTGTTTTACCACATGGATGGCGGGTGGCGGAATCAAGGGCGGTTTGAGCTACGGTGAGACAGACGACTTTTGTTACAACGTTGCCAAGGACCCCGTCCACATTCGCGACCTCCACGCGACGATGCTCCACCAACTCGGCATCAATCACAAACAGCTCAGCATTCCACACCAAGGTTTAGATCTCCGGTTAACCGGAGTCGAACCCAGCCGAGTCATCCACGAAATCCTCAGCTAGGAACCGTCAAAGCGAGACGAGCGGAGCACTGGCCGATTGATATCAGCTTGTCGGTCCTCTGCCTTTCGTACTGGTAGACCGATCGCTCATCAGACTGAATTCCTTTTCGGTCGCCTCGATCAGGTAATCCGAAACGAAGGGTGATATGTTGGGCGAGGTGAGTTACACTACGGGAAACGGCTGTTAACCCCGACCACGTTGCAAAATCCCACCGCCGGGCAATCCGCTGGCACCCCCACAAACCCACGATGCGTCATGAGTCCCTCCCCCATCCCACTCAGTCGCCGTAGCTTTATCGGAATCGCAACCAGCGGACTCGCTGGTTTAACAACCGGATCGACTGATTCGTCGAATCTCCAGGCAGCTCTAGCCACTCAGGCGCGTCGCGCTCAAGCGAAGAACGTATTGGTGATTTTCGAACAAGGCGGAATCTCGCACACCGACACATGGGACCCCAAACCCAAAACAAACCCATTCCATCGCTCGCCGTTCAAACCGATTTCGACGTCCGTCCCAGGCATGCAGTTTACGGAATTATTGAGTCGAACGGCGCAGGTCGCCCACAAGTTAACCGTTGTCCGTTGCATGCGGCAGCCAAAGCCAAATGTCGGGAACTCCCACCCGATGGGTTCGCAATATATTTTCTCTGGCTCTGACCCAACAGGACCGGTCACCATACCAGATATCGGCTCAGTCGTTTCTCAACAGATTGGCAGCTCAGCCAGATACCTGCCCGCCTACGTGCTTGAGGGTTCGGGAGAGCAATCGAAGGAATCTCGCCTTGGCTTTCTTGCCGCAAGCCATCAAGCATTTAAAATTCGTCACGGTCGCGTCTCTGGCTTAAAGCTGGAAGGAATCAGCCCCCAACGATTACGAAAACGGCGTGATCTGCTCGCCAATCTCAATATCGGATTACTGGGCAACGCCCCCAATGATGTTCGAGCCATGGAGCAATTCTCGGCACAAGCAGAAGACATGCTCACGAATCCGGCAACCTTGGCGGCGTTCGACCTCAGCCGTGAACCGGACAGTATCAAAAGGCTGTATCACCCGAATGAAGAACACCGAACTCACCGAGGCGACCTCTATCTTCTCGGTCGAAAACTGATCGAATCGGGTGTTCGTTTCGTAACGATCAATACTCAATGGCCCTCCGACGGCAACCGATGGCCCGGCGGCGGAAACATGAACTGGGATCACCATGACGCGATTTATTCGCAAAGCCATACAAATATCAAAGGCGGAGGAGCAGGAAGTGGTCGCTGGGGCATTGGGACTTGGCCTATGATGCAAAGTACCGACTGGGCATTTTCCGGCTTGATCAGAGACATGGATCAACGCGGCATGTTAGACGAGACGCTCATTTGCTTTGTGACGGAATTCGGTCGCACTCCAAAAATTAACGAGCGACAGGGACGCGACCACTGGGTGCATGCTTTTTCAATCGTCTTCGCCGGTGCTGGAGTCCCAGAAGGTCAGGTGGTGGGCCAAACGGACCAAGACGGTGCCTATGTCACCAGTCCGATGGCCTACACGGTCGAAGATTACGGCGCAACTGTCTACGCAAAACTTGGCATTGACGTATCTGAGCCGATCTTAACCCCCGAGAACCGCCCGATCTTTCTTGCCAAAGGCGGCCGAGCCATTCCCGAGGTCTTCGCATGAAAAATGTTCCTGTGCTGCACCTGATTGCGTCCTCCCTGTGCGCCATCCTGCTCGCCAGTAACAGCCACGCTGAAATTCCTTTCGACCGAATTGAGGTAGAACCTACTCAGCTGACTCTAGCGGGAGAACGTGCCACAGCGCAGATCCTGGTCACAGGCTACACCCCCAACAATACGCCCATCGATCTCACCCAGCATGCCGTTTTTTCTCCCACGCCGCTTGTCGAAATCGAGTCAGGCTATGTGAAACCCCAACAAGACGGAAGCGTAGTGATCGATGTTCGCTATCGACACCACCGCACTCCTTTAAACATCACGATCACCGGGTCCACTGACCCGACACCGATCTCATTCCGCTGGGAGACGCTGGCGGTTTTGACAAAGCAGGGCTGCAATGGGGGCGCTTGCCACGGCAAACCTAACGGACGAGGAGCCTTGGAACTGTCTTTGAATGCCTTTGATCCCAAACTTGATCAGGAAAATCTAGTAAGAGGTTCCTGGGTCCGTTTTACCACGCCTTTAGTCCCAGAACAAAGCTTGATACTCAAGAAGCCGACGCTTGCCATTCCGCATGGCGGTGGTAAGCGACTTCGCAAAGGTACCGAACCCTATGAGATTCTTCGCCGTTGGGTGGAAGAAGGATGCCAGGTCGATAATGAAACGGCGCCGGACTGTGTTGCCGTTCAAGTCGAACCGAAAAGCCGTGTTCTTCCGATCCACGACGACGGAGGTAGGCAGCAGATGCAGGTCATCGCCTCGTTCTCGGACGGTAGCAGCCGCGACGTCACTCGAATCGCTAGTTATACGCTCTCCGATCCGTCGGTTGGCGATGTGACGCCCACGGGCGTTGTATTGGCAAACCAACGAGGCCAGACGGCGGTGGTCGTTCGTTACCTCGACCGGGTGGTCGCTGCAAAACTCACCCTTATACGTGACATTCCCGGATTTGAATGGAATCCTCCCAACGAGACGAACTACGTCGATCAACTGGTCAACAACAAACTCCGACAGCTGCAGTATCAGCCGGCAAATACATGCGATGATGCTACCTTCCTGCGTCGTGTCTCGCTGGATATCCGAGGCTTGCTCCCAACCGTTGCTGAAGCTCGCACCTTTCTTTCCGACAAGAATCCGCACAAACGATCCACGTTGATCGATCGCTGGCTCGAATCCCCCGAGTATGCCAGCCACTGGAGTCTTCGGATGGCAGATCTGCTGCGAATCAACCGGGAGTCTCTCTCCAAAGATCGCGCCACGGCCTACAGCAGTTGGGTGGCTGATTCCATTGCAGACAACATGCCCTACGATCGCTTCGTCAGGGAACTGCTCACCGCAAGCGGAACGACTTCGGAAGTGCCAGCCGCTAACTTTTATCGGGTTGCACCCGAAACGAAACAGGTTTCCGAAAGCGTCGCACAGATTTTCATGGGATCCCGAATCATGTGCGCCCAGTGCCACAACCATCCCTATGAAAGTTGGACTCAGGACAATTATTACCAAATTGCCTCAGCCTTCCACGAGGTCGACCGTAGCGTCGACGATCCGAAGAAAAAACTCCCGGCGCCCGACAACGAGGTCACAGTCGGACTCACGACAGGTCGTCGTTTGAGCAACCCTCGCACGGGCATCGAACAGAAGCCGTGGCCCACCGAACTCGAACGCCAGGAAAACGAGGATAGCCGTATCGCATTTGCCAATTGGTTAACATCGTCAGACAACCCGTACTTTGCTCGAGTCGCTGTAAATCGCATCTGGTCCCAACTGATGGGGCGAGGCATCGTCGAACCGATCGATGACTTTCGTTCGTCCAACCCAGCTGCAAACGACCAATTACTCGATGCGTTGGCGGCTGACTTCATCAATGCTGGCTTTGACCGCAAACACATCATCAGGAAAATACTTAACAGCCAAACCTATCAGCGAAAATCCGAAACAACTCCGTTCAACAAATCGGATGAAACATTATTTTCCCATGCCAGGATACGCCTGCTATCAGCCGAAGCAATTCAAGATGCTATCCGTCGTCTTTGCGAAGGAGCGACGGCCTGGGAACAACTGACAGCGAAGGTGAATGCGATTGAGACGTCGCTTCCGAAAGATGACTCCGACGCCTCATCGGAATTGCGAACAGAGCTCAACAAAGCGAAACAAAAACGAGCTGGCTATTTCATGACACAGCAACCCTATCCTCATTTAACAACATTTCTCAAAGCATTCGGCCAACCGGAAAGAAAAACAGCATGTGCTTGTGAACGTCGTGATGAAGTCAGTCTTGATCAAGCTCTGCAATTAATGAACAGCCCCCTGATTCGCCAACAGGTGAACCATGCGCGCCAGCGTTTCGGACAAATGTCGGATCAAGAACTTACGGATCAACTTTATCTGAGTGCCTTCAGTCGTTTTCCCAAGCCACAGGAAGTCCAAGCGATCCTTGACCATCTCGAGGCAACCCATGATCGTGAACAGGCAATCGAAGACATTGTCTGGGCATTGATCAACACCAACGAATTCCTATTTCAACATTGAGCGTTCCAGCCACTCGGTAGACAGAGGTCACATCGAAGCACCGCCTCCTCCCTCAAAAGAGCACCCCGAGAACACAATGCGAAGCTACTACCTGATCCTCCTGCTGCTGCCGACCCTCTCCCAGGCCGAGGAGATCAGCTTTCGTAATCAAATCGCGCCACTCTTCGTTGAACGTTGCCTCGGATGCCACAACAATCAAAAGATGGAAGGTCGATATGCCTTGCACACCTTTGAAATGCTAATGAAGGCTGGAGAGAGCGATGAAGCCCCGATTGTGAAAGGGCAAGCCGATGAAAGCTACCTTTACTTGAAGCTAGTCGATCCCGATCCCGATCTAAAAATGCCACAGGAGGACAGTTCACTTACGCCAGAACAACTGGAGATGGTTCGAAACTGGATTAACCAAGGCGCCCCATTCGACGGCACCGTTCCTCACCAGCGACTAACCTCACTACTACCGGCGCGTCGTCACCCATCTCCCCCTGAAACTTATCGCTCAAACCCTCCAATCTTCGCCATCCGCTTTTCAATCGACGACCCAATAATCTTCACCGGCGGGTGGCATGAAATCATCGCTTGGGACATCGCCACCGGATCACTGAAAAAGCGAATCCAGGGACTTCCTCAGCGAATCCACTGCATTGAATACAGTCCCAACCGTCAACAGCTCGCCGTTGGAGGAGGCGCACCGGGCGAGTACGGAGAAATCCGGCTGATGGACGTTGGACAAACAGCCACTCCGCCTTCAGGCGATCGCCACGAATTGCTGGCCAGTTGGCCCGACGTGGTCACAGACCTTTGTTTTACGACAGACGGGTCATGCTTAATCGCGGGGGGCGCTGACAATTCGGTCCGATGTTATGACTTAAAAACTCGCAAGGAAATATGGAGCAACACGCAGCATATCGACTGGGTCACGTCCGTGGATACAACCAACTATCGATTTGCAGAACAAGTCGTCTCAAACGACCAGTTACCCGATTTTTTCACAACCAATGACAACGAAAAAAAAAGCGGATCCCACCTGGAACAGAGGTGGGAATTTGCCGACAAACGCTTCATCATTCGCAAGGCAAACTGGGAGCTACAAGTCGACGACGATCAAACCACCCGACTCACACGAGTCACGACCTCAGGGATTGGAAAAACCTACCGGGTTCAACGCGAGGATATCTCCGGCGATTCACTTATCGACCACGAACCGCAAATCGATTTCTTGCTTCGACTCGAATCAGAATGGCCCCAACAAAATCTCGGCAGCGATTTCGTTTTTTCATCCTCCAAAGATCGGACCGTTCGTGTCTTCTCGCGTGACACCGGCAATTTATTTACCACTTACAAGGGACATCGTCGCGAATATGGCCCCCTCAAGGGCCTTCACCGCGTCTATGGTGTACAAAGCGAACCCACCACGCGACGCGTCTGGTCGGTGGGCGAAGGCCAACATCTACACGGATGGAACCCAGTCACTGTGAGAGACGAAGATGGCACGGCCGCCGACATGGAGGCTCGTTTCGCAAAAGAGTACTCGATCGATCTCCTACAACATGCATGCTCCCAACCAGTCTTCGCATTGCACCGCGGACAGTCCCATTTATTTACCGCCGCAGCCAATGGAGAAGTGAAGAGCTTCGAGATCGGACCCGGTGCCGTGTTTGGCTTGAAGCAACAGGCCGAAAAAAAACGGTACGTCGGACACGAGGACCAACTCTATTCGCTTGACCTAAGCTCATCGGGATTGCTCGCCGCAGCGGGTTTCTCGGGAGAAATTACGATCTGGGACCTGACGACCGGCCAACTTGTGACACGCTTTTTTGCGGCTCCCTAATCAAAAATCAGCAAACGGAACGTGCCAAGGATCAGTCCGCGATCAGAGCAATCCCGCAGGCGATCGACTCCACAAGAGACACAATACGGCCGTTGAGAATCGCGCCGGATCATGTCACAATCGTGGCGAGACATTAGAACCTCTCATCACATTTTATTGACAGTCTGACTGTTGCAGCAGCGAAAAGCGAGGCTCGCATTGATGTGGTATCGACGACTCTTACTTTTCGCCAGCATCCCCACCCTCGTGCTTGGCGTCGCGTTAAGCGTCCCCGCCGAGACGAGCTCTGATAGCAAGCTAAAAACACAAATCACCATCACGCTCGACCGCGGAAAAGATCTCGGACAATGTTTTGGGTCGCTGTTCGAAGCCACAAGCGAAAATGGTTCGCTGACCATCGGAGCAGGATTCCAAAACGCTTACAATACGCGCTATCGGGCAGATCGTCACGCTTTACATTTTTTTGTTCGGCCGAGAGCTAACTCACGGCAGCTAACTGTCGAGGAATTACCGCGACCCACGAAGAACCTCACCGGAGCCTATCTGTTTCATCGTGACGGCACCGTCTATTCAACAGAGGGAGGCCTCAAATCATGGAATGCAGTTGCATCCCAGTGGACCTCGGTGAATGCCCTCGGAGGCACGCACGAGTCAATGCGAGTCGGGAACGGAACCCTGACATTCGGTGACAGCAAGGTGCTCTGGAATGGCCACACGATCCTATCGCCTCCTGAAAATGGCCGCTACCAATTATTTTTTTACGCGCATGGCCATTTATGCTTCTACCACGTCAACCGACAAAACAAGCCGTATCGCATCTACCAGAATGATCAAGACGGATCTAGCCGCCTCTTCGCATGCCCTTGGACACCGGAAGAATCCAACGTCGACCTTTCCCGGGCCATCGTCTTACAACTTCCCATCGTTGGGGAAACCACATTTGCTTGGGGCCAACTCAATCGACAAATCGTGACAGGATCAAACATTGGCGGCTTCTACGTCTTTGAGAATGGGAAGTGGCGAATGATTCTCAAGCCGCGACTGAGTGAGAGCTATCAACTCTATTCGACGTTGGGATTTGATAATCGATTAGTGATGGGCCAATATCCAACGGGACGTGTCTTCGCATACGACGGAAAACAAATCACCGATCAACCTGGCTGGCCACCGGTTCTGGCTGGCGTTTCAGCTCAGGCGCGCGAAGCACAAACAACCACCATATACGGCGGAGAACTCTTTGTTGGCGTTTGGCCCTGGGGCGAACTCTGGCGGTACAACCCGTCAGGACGCAAATGGGGCTTTCTGAGACGAATGTTTACCCACCCGAAACGCAACGCCCAGATTATTCACCCCTATGATATCGAAAATGCCAGCAACACTCCTCAAAATCTCTGGGGCCAACGCGTCACCAGCCTCATAACGAATGGACCGAATCTTTTTGTTTCAACATCCGCCAAGGCACCGCACGAATGGAAACCCGATCAATACCCGTTCCTGACCGCCGATCAATGGAAATCGTATGGGAAAGTGTATCGCGCCACGATGCCAGGCCATCTCTCGGTACCGACACAATGGACCCACGGTGCGACCCAATTCGAATTTATCATCAACCATCGATCGATCTCGATCCGTCAAGATGGTCACCTGCTTGGTAAAAGCGTTTTGAGTAGCGATCTCGCCACTCAAATCAAACAGGTAGTTCAATACCAACGGGTCAAATGGGGCTCAGGCACCTATGGCCCCTTTGGAGGTATTTCGTTGAAAGGCGAGTTGATGCGCGAATAAATTTGCGAGCAACTCACGACTTCGACTCCCCGAACAGAGGCAATCTGCAGCTGAGTGATCAGGAGCCTGCGTCTGCGAAACAGATCGTCCCGTTAAACTCCACGAGTTGGAATCACCTCAGGATTAGCAAATACGAGCGCTATTTGCTGACCCGATGCCAGATATTTTTCTGATTCTCGATCACTCTGTCCCCCAATTCGCCGTTGATGACAACAGTGATCGTATTGCCATCCATTGTGATGACCGACTCCATTTCACCTCGAGTCCCATCGGCGGCCGTGAATTGCGTCAATCGCATCCAATGATCTCCGTGACGACGAACTTGATGCTGATTGATTACACCTTCCGAGTTGACACTTGTGATGCAAATCTTTTTGCCAGCCGGGTCAAAATAACAGAGACCTCGATTCGAGGTTTTGGGCCCCATAAATCTCATCGCGAAAGCATTGCCATCCTCGGTCATGCTTCCTTCCCAATATCCCGCATATGTTTCGCCTGGGGCGCCGATTATCGACTGATTAATGACAGATGAAATCTCACCTGCCCAACGTCCAACGTGCCCCTGGCAAAACCGCTCATAGTCAGCACGAGTCGTCTCTTCCCCAACTGCTGGACAACTGCAGACCACAACTAACATGAACCCGATAGCAAATAAATTCTTCACTTTCACACCTTTCAAAACTGGGATTCAACACCGCGAGAGTCATCAAATGTAACGAACCCAGTTACCCCATGCGCCCCCCCGACAGAACAACCGTTGACTCAAGCAAATCAGAACGGATTGAATAGAAAAACATGTCTGGTCTAGCATTTACTGAAAGGGGGATTGTGCAATCGTAAGCATTTTTTTTCGTGAGTCTCGGCGGGCGAACTGACCTATGAAAAACCCCGCTAGCCGAAGCCAGCGGGGTTGGTGTGGTTCTGGTTGCCTACCGTCGTCTACGTCGGCGTGTTATGCCGAAGCCAGCCAAGCCCCAAGCCCAATCCCATCAGCAACCAAATGGCGATGCTGGCTGGTTCGGGGACGACAGTCGTCGTTACCCGGATGTTGTCCGCGTAGCCATCGCCCGTATTAGCACGCCGAACGTATATTTGGGTGAATTCTTGATTTTTCACGTCCGCATTCAGTACAACGGTTTGAGTATCTGAGAGGATCGCGTTGGTGACCAGATTGGTGAAGGTCAAGTCAACACGCCAATCGTCCGCCGACGATGGGTTATCAGCATTAGGCCCGACGAAGGAGAAGCTCGCAGTGGCGTTCTGCCAGACATCAGAACCAAAGTGACTGAAGTCACTGAAGGCGTCATTAGGGAAGCCGTTAGCTACCCCTGACGAGTTATGGACTTGGCCGTCGTGTCTAACCTTTATGGCAAAGGGAGAGAAGTTCGCGCCGTCTACTGCTTCAGCGGGAGAGCCTGCGGCTGCTATCTGCATCCCAAAATCGATTCTTCTGCCCCCGGGGGCTCCGGGCGCAAGAAAGAAATCCATCGAGATGGTCGCGCCATCAAAGGAGATCCCGTTGGTGAAGTTTCCGTCCATGGAGCCCCACGTGAATGCATAGTAAACCTGGTTCGACAAGTTTCCCGATTTGACGGGGTTAACGACTACGTCTACCCCCCCGGCATGGAGTTGTCCCAAGAGTCGCCGATGTCGCTACCACTGATGACCGGCTCAACGGTTAGGATCTCGCCGTCTTCGAAATCATCGAAAAACACGATCACGCTCGCATTGGCTTGCTGACTTGTCAGAAGCGTCAAGAAGCCGA
Organism: Pirellulaceae bacterium; assembly: GCA_029243025.1. NCBI lineage: Bacteria > Pseudomonadati > Planctomycetota > Planctomycetia > Pirellulales > Pirellulaceae > Pirellulaceae bacterium. The sequence goes on from JAQWSU010000049.1 coordinate 44,765, forward strand.
CCGAGGCCAAAAGGACAAATCGATAAAACAGCATCGGAGAATCTTTCATGGGCGAGAAAACAACTGACAGTGGGTGGAATGAGCAAGATGCAGGTCATAGGCAATCGCTGCATTGTAAGCAACCACTGCATCAGCACCAGCCTGTTCGCCCCGGTCGGAAAAACCGTCTCTTCCGTGAGACGCAATCGTCGATCTTTGGGTTTGACCGTAGGCGTTTGAATCCACATCGGCGAGAAACCCGCTGGGAATTGGCTTCCAGCGAAAACGTCGCGAAACAAACAAGGATTCGCCAGCTCACATTTACTGAGCAAGACCTGCCCCTACCTGCATTCTTCGCTATTTCCCAAGCACGTCGGTGATCGACACCTCAGCAAACCAAAGCCAGTTGGTGGAAGATGGCAGCGGTTTTCTCTAGAGCTGTCGTAGTCACCGGTGTACATTGCGGACTTGTTCGAAAACCATTTCGAGTTGCCCTAGCCGACCTTCTCGAAAGGCAAAACTTTTCTCACATTAGGAGAAAGTAATGAACCTTACTCGCTTAGCGATCGCCACGATCGCCTTTCACAACGCGTTGATAGTCGCGATTAGCGTGGCACAAAACGACGGTGGGCCAACTGCCAACCAACAAGCTGCAAATTTGCAAATCGATCTTAAGGACCGAGAGGCAGAGTCACTGGAACAAAGCATTGTCCAAAATTGGAAACAATACTCCAAAGCGTTTGAGTACGCGGATTACAATCAGATCGCCGATCATTTCGCGCTGCCGGTAACGATGATCGACTCATCAGGAAAAGCCGATATCCTCGAGACTCGCAAATCCTTTCTTGACAAATATCGTGACATTCGCAGTAAGGTTCAGGACGGATACAAATACAGCTTGCTCCGAAATCATCATTTCCGACGGCTCGCTGAAGACGTCTGCCTGCTCGAAACAAGCTACCAACGTTTTAACAGCTCTTACCAACCCATTTACAATGGACGTGGTGTTTATTTCTACCGAAAGATCGACAGCGAGTGGCGGATCTATACCATCATGCAGCTACCAAGCGATCCTTCTCCGCCATCAAGCGCCGCTCACCTGATCCAGGTTGAGACGCATTACTACACGACAGGCCCCCAACAGGGACGCCCAGCCGATGGCAAGTTCCCACCGGGAACACGAATCAAACTGCTAAAAGTATCTGGCAGCTACTCATTGGTTCAATCAAATGACGGCATCGTCGCTTACGTGTCCAGTGACTCCCTCAAGCCGCTGCACCAGCCATAGCCCACACCTGGCGGGGAAATTTCAGCAACCTTTACCAACGCCGCGTTTCAGGACAGACCTCAAAGCCCATTCACGTGCGAGCGATCAGCGTTCCCCCAGTCGAGGGAACCGTTGCTGCTAACTCCCTGGTTGAGGGGTACTCTTTCTTCCTTTTGTCAAGCCTGCTCGGCTGCCCCCGAGGCACGCTGACGGTTGAATCCGTCCAAATTTGGCCTGTCCCGTCTCTACGGCCCGCCAAATCGCCGGCTCATCAATATCACATCCGTTTTTTGTTGAATCCGACTGTCGTTTTTGCGCAAATTGCATAGCAAACGCTGAGTTAGAATGTATGATTTTATGGCCTTATACAGCCCACTCGGGTGGCATTCCCCCGTAAGTCGACTCTGATCGATCGCCCACTCGATTTATTCCAATCCCCCGCACGCGCCCTGGATCGTTCGAGCAAGTGCATTCCCCGCTTTTGACAAAATCATGCTCCATCAAAAACACATTCGCTTTGCTGTCATCATTCTTGCCACTCTCTTTTTTCGCAGTCCGGGAACGGCGCAGGATACGCTTCCGTTTCCTCCAACGCCAAGCGCCAGTGAAGCTGGTGTGACCATGGCGGATTCCAAGCATAAGTGGCGTGACGAATCGGTACTACGAGTTGCTCCGGACGCTCCCAACATCCTGATCATCCTGATCGATGACGCGGGCGCAGCTTTACCGGACACCTATGGTGGCATGGTGCATACCCCGAACCTGACCCGAATCGCCAACCAAGGCATCAGCTACAATCGCTTTCACTCGACGGCCATGTGCTCGCCCACACGTGCAAGCCTGCTCACCGGTCGAAATCACACGCGGATCGCAAACGGGCAAATTAGCGAATTGAGAAACGACTGGGATGGTTTTTACGGAACCATTCCGCGAAGCTCTGCACTGGGCCCAGAGGTCCTTCGCCACTACGGCTACTGCACGGCCGCATTTGGCAAATGGCACAATACAGCGCCAGACGAAATCACATCCGCAGGTCCGTATGACAACTGGCCAACAGGCATCGGCTTCGAATACTTCTATGGATTCCTAGCAGGTGAATCCTCGCAATGGGAACCGAGGCTCGTTCGAAACACCACCTTGGTCGATCCCACGATCGAACGGGAAAATGGCTTTCTCGATCCTAACGGCTACCATTTATCGAAGGACCTTGCAGAAGATGCTGTCGACTGGATCCGCAGGCAAAAGACTCTAAAACCGAATCAGCCGTTTTTTCTATATTGGGCACCAGGAGCTATCCACGGTCCACATCAAGTGCCCAAAGCGTTCGCCGATCGCTACAAAGGTAAATTCGACGATGGCTGGGATGCCTATCGCGAAAAAGCGTTCGAAGGTGCTCGCAAGAAGGGCTGGATTCCTCAGACCGCAAAATTAACGCCTCGACCAGAGGGCTTACAGAGCTGGGAGGAGATTCCCGCTAATGAAAGAGCTTTTCAGTCGAGGCTGATGGAGGTGGCTGCCGGGTTTGCAGAACACGTTGACGCTCAGGCCGGTTTAATCCTGGACGAGCTAGAACGCAACGGCGATCTCGAGAACACTTTGGTGTTCTATATCTGGGGAGACAACGGCTCCAGTGCCGAAGGACAACTTGGTACCATCTCGGAGTTGCTTGCTCAAAACCAGGTCACCACCAAAGTTGCAGACCACATCCGTGTCCTTGATGAACTGGGCGGCCTTGAAGTATTAGGCGGGCCCAAAACAGACAACATGTATCACGCTGGTTGGTCATGGGCGGGCAGCTCACCCTACCAAGGAATGAAGCTACTGGCCAGCTACCTGGGTGGAACCCGACAACCGATGGCAATCTCTTGGCCGAAAAAAATCAAACCGGGCCCCCTTCGAGAACAGTTCACTCACGTGAATGACATCGTCCCAACGCTCTACGATCTCCTTGACATTAAACATCCTCACGTTGTCAATGGATTCACTCAAGATCCGATTGACGGAAAGAGCTTTGCAGACAGCTTATTTGATGCAAACGCCGAAGCACACAAGGACGTGCAATTCTTCGATATCATGGGCAGTCGGGCCATTTACGCAGATGGCTGGATGGCCAGTCAAGTCGGACCCCGTGTGCCATGGGCACAAGGCGCGGTTGATATCTCCAAATGGAACCCCACCGAGGACAAGTGGGAACTCTACAACTTAACCGAAGATTGGTCGCAGTCGACTGATCTGGCCTCAGCTCATCCGAAAAAGCTCGACGAGCTTAAAGCGTTGTTCCTGACCGAATCGGCCAAGAACAAGAACCTTCCCATCGGCGGTGGGCTTTATCGCTTGCTTCACCCGGGCGATCAACCGGGCGTAGGCGTCACAGAGATGCTCTTCTATGGCAAGATGACGGGCGAACCCGAGTTCCCCATGCCGCGAATCGGCTTTCGCGATAACACGGTCACCATGTCGATTGACAATCCGGGCGATGCCGAAGGTGTTCTCTACGCAGTCGGTGGTTTTTCTGGAGGGCTGACCCTTTTTGCCAGCGATAACCGACTCGTTTACGAGTACAACCTCTTTGAAATCGAACGAACACGAATCACTGCCGAGCAACCCATTCCGAAGGGCAAATCAACGATCACCGTCACTTCCCGAATGCAAGCTGAACAGCCCGGGGCACCGATGCAGGTCACCATCAAGATTAATGACAAGGTCGTTGCTCAGGACACGGTGAAACGCACAGGGACTCTGACCTTTACCGCCAATGACAATTTCGACATCGGCAGTGATACGCTTTCACCCGTCTCCGAGGCCTACTTCGACAAAAAGCCGTTTGAATTCAACGGAAAGATTGAAACCACGGTAGTCCAACTCGACTGAACGTATCGAAAAAGACGACCGGTGCGTGATAAAACCGCACGCTGTTAGGGATCGTTAGAATTCCCCACAGCGTCGCTTGAACAGGCAGGCAAGGGCTGGAATCCAACTTGCCAGCTAGTTTCTGGATTTCGCCGGCGAAGCGTGTCGCTCGGCTTTTCACCAAACAAACGGCGATACTGCACGGCAAACCGCCCCAGCTCCAAAAACTCTGCTTGATCGGCCAACCTCGTTACCGAGCACTCGCGAGGGCCTGCCTTCAACAACGATTGATAAACCCTGGTCATCTTTCGATTATGGAAAAACTTCCGTGGAGAAACCGATGTGATTTCTTTGAAGGCAATCTCCAGCTTCCGCCTGCTCATATGTAATTGACCGGAGACTTCCGAAATCAACGGCGGCTCAGCAAAGGAATCAAATATCCCGACGGCAGGTAGCATTTTCTAACAGCAGCAACACTTCGGCGAGCACCAATGAGTTGAATTTGCGAGAGTTGATCGGCAGCGTTTCCTTTCCATCAGCTGGCAACAGCGCTGAAAGCCGCCTCGCAATGCCTTGAATCAAGGCAGGTTCACATCGCAATCGATGCTGCCTTCGGTTGAACATGTCAAGCTCAACTCCATGACGGAACCCTGCTTGGCGAACGGGCTCCCGATCCGCAACCAACACAATTTGCTCACATCCCGGCTCCAAGTAGTTCTGTATCTCCTGACCTGAGCTGGCACAAACGACATCGTTTGCAACTTGTAAATCCCCCCACCAGCGACTGCCCTCTATGCAGATCGCAACGCGAAAGCGATGAAATCTCCTCGCAAGGTTCCGAGATGATAAACCGGCGCTTCGTACCTCTCTCGATAAACAATGCCGCTCGGCGATGCCGTAAAACGCACCTTGTTTAAAAAGCTGGCTTGTTCCAGTTGCACAGCCTCATAATCGTAAAGAAGCCTGGAGACAGAATTGCCTTGGTCACAATCCTCTGTATCGAGAATCGCCGACTGCAACTCAGGTCCAATCGAGCGAGCCACATTCTTGCCGCAGTCGGATACCGTAATTCCCATCATTTCGAACTCTCATGTTTTTATAACGACCAACGATTTGATAGCGATCGAATACGCGGATTTTATCGTGAAGAATTTCCCTTGACGGTTCAGAGCCACCCCAATGCAGCTTCCTCAATCCTCACTCCGCACAACGCTTACGCCCGCTTCCTAACTTGCAGCATCACAAATGAGTCGAAAAACGTAACACACAACCGTCACACCGCCATCCGCATCAAGGCTATCTCCAACCAATCTTTCACTTTTCTCACGTTGCCCCAGCTGACCCCAGCAAACTTTTACGTCATCTCCATCAAGGGCAGAACATTTGGCACTGGAGTGCATGACAAAAAATGGAGACCTGTTACAGGCCAACGCTACGCGTAAGCGTTCCCGACGGCGACTCCCATCGCTTTGTGATTTCACCTTTATCGGAGGCAGCACATTCGTCAATTTTGCATCCCCTATCTGAAAAAAAGTCGGGCTAATTCTGGCTTCCACCAGGGCTCATCTTCTGCTCGACCTGCCCAGACCCCCTTTTTTGCCTCGAAAATACACCCACGGAGTGGGTAATCAACTTCGACTACCGCTCGTGTCACTCCACCGACCGTAGCTGAAGTGCGTCCATCGAGGCGATATAATCCGAGGTGGGGTTGGGTCGCGAGTTGCGTTCAGCACCGCCAAGAAAACGATTAGCAAGCCGCTTAAAACCCGATAGGAAAATGATTATGTCTTTTGCCTTCATCAGCGCGCGAGCGGCCAACACGGGCGTCTTGCTTCTTCTCATCGGGCTCTTATCGTCATCGGGTCACGCCGATCCAGTTGATTACGAAAGCCAAGTCAAACCGTTGTTAACCGAACGGTGCTATACCTGCCACGGGGCGTTAAAGCAGGAAGCCGGCTTGCGATTGGATACGGGTACATTCATCCGGAAAGGCGGTGACAGCGGCGGGGCACTGAACAGCAGCGATCCGATAACGAGCCTACTCATTGAACGGATTTCGTCCGATGAGCCAACCCAACGAATGCCACCGAAAGGCGATCCGCTCACGCCGCCTCAGATCGAGATGCTACAAGATTGGATAGGGCAGGGCGCCAAATCGCCCCCCGACGAACAACCCCAAGCCACGCCGCCACAATACCAACATGGTGATATTTCAATTCCGACCGCATCGGAGGCAGAGCCAAAACGAACGACCGTTTCAACCCATCTGGCTCATCAATACCTCGAAGACGCAACAGTTGCTTGGAGCAAACAACATAAGTGTATCAGCTGCCACACGAACGCGACTTACATGTTCGTTCGCCCAGCCCTTTCGCCCACGTTGGGAAAGCCACAGGAGACGACGCGCGAGTTTTTCCTATCCGAACTGAAAACATTCGCGACCACAGACAAAACAAAACTCGACGAGGGTGTCCACCCTGCTCAATTAATCTACTTGGCGGCCGGCTTGGCAGAGTGGGATGCACACGTCACCAAACAACTCTCGCCAGAAACCGAACAGGCAATCGACCTCATGTTCGCTTTACAGCGTGAACATGGTTCCTGGGGTGCTGTGGATTGCTGGCCCCCTTATGAATCAGACGCTTACCACTTGGCGACGGTGGCTGCCATGGCCATAAGCTCCGCGCCCGGATGGGAAACGAAAGTGACCGAAACAAATAATGAACAGATGCTCAAGAACGTGGCACAGCTAAAATCTTACCTCCAGTCCACGCCGCCCCATGATTACGGCCGAACGTTGTTACTGTGGTCGGCCGCACGAATGCCGGGTTTGATTGACGACGCGAGAAAAACCGATTTGATCGATATGCTGACACGCCATCAACGCGAGGACGGAGGCTGGTCCCTACGCACGATGGCAGCTCCGGAAGCTTGGGGACAAGGGAATCGGGCCGAAAAACTTCGCTCAGAATCGAACTTTTCAAATCCCGAAAGTGACGGTCACATGACCGGCCTGGCGATTATCGCATTGCGGGAATCGGGGTTACCCGTCCAAGACGCCCGTATTCAACGCGGGATCACTTGGCTTCAGAACAACCAACGTGAATCGGGTCGTTGGTGGACTCGCTCCCTGAATACCGATGGGCCGCATTTCATCACCTATAGCGGCACCGCGCTGCCATTACTGGCACTCCAATGGTGCGATACCCAATAGCAAAATCCATTGCCCCCAGTTTCGACCCGATACACATTATTCAAGCAAACAGCTCCAGGACCGTTAGAAGTCATATCGCAAGCCACATGTCAGGGTCTGGAAAAACAGTTCACTCGTTTCAAACCTTGGTGCTGGACGCGCTTCGCCCACCAATTCTCCACCGCCTCGCTGCGTCGGATTGACCACTCGATCAATTTGATTTCCCGGCCGAACAACCTGACTCCAGTAGAGCACTTCGTAGCCAATCTGTGCGGTAAGTCGAGGTGTTAGATCATAGGCACACGTTAGCTTGATCTCCGGTGCCACCGAAAAACGAGTCTTCGATACGTGACCGATATTGGTTGGTTCTGCAAAAACAAAACCTGCCGTCGTCACGGGTGCCTGCCCCGGATTCATCTGGGTTCGACTTCCCGCGACCTTTACAACATCTACATTCGCACCGAGCGCCATCTTGCCACTCACGCCTAATAACGCGCGACCACATCGTTGAGTCAAACGCATGCCAACTTGAGCGCCGTAAAACCGCGACTGAGCCTCGAAATAGTCATGGCCAGAGGTCATCGCCGTTCCCCCACCAACAGGCCGCGTCAGATCAACGAGAATCCCCAAAGATTCATTCAAATTGACATGCCGAAAACCTACCAACCCTTCCACATTTCGACATCCGCAACCTGCCTGCTCAAAAACTGCATTTAGCTCCGCACCCCACAACTGGCTGGAAGATAATGTTCGAATTCTCGTCGATGGCAACGGTGTTCCCGGCTCCCTATTTACAAGGGCAAACACGGATGTCTCTTCACCGGTGGGCAGTTGAATGGGCAAGGTCACGACAAGGTCCGGATCAGTAAAGTTGTCGGTCGAAAAAATGGAGGTCCGGTCTTCCATGAGGAAACCGGTTGCCTCCAAACCCACATTTCGGCATCGATCCAACCAAGTGCCCAACGAAGCTCGAAGGCCTGAAAAATTTCCGAAGTCGACCTGTTGGTCACCAAACAGGACTTGCGTACCGGGCTGGCCGATCGCAGCGGGCAGTGGATCGGCCAAGGACCCGCTTGTGACCAGTGGTAGGGGAACCGGACCATCCTTGAGCCAACCACTCATGAATTCAATCGCAACCCAGTCATCGCCGCATACGGGTTTCGGTGCGCAGCAAAGATCACAGCCAGCCTCACACGTTCCTTGAACATTCAGACACGGTGAGCCTTCTAATCCGCGTGAAGAAGAAGGAAATCCCAGGCAGAAGACCGCCAAGCAGAGAGCCAAGAATCGATTCACCATTGGGCTATTCCCCTTATTCTTAACTGAGAGGAGGGCATAATTGTTCAATCTTCTTCGACCGGCAAACTCGACGACTCCTACGTTTATCCGAAATTTTCCTCTCTCAAAGCCAATCGTCTCCAGCAATCACTCAAAACAGATCGCCGCCAGTGCTATCATGGCATTTACATTCACCTGCCGACAAAGGCGGAAACACAGAAGCAATGTCGTGAGCTTCATTTAAATCATGATTGAGCCTTCGTCTTACCTCTCAAGTGATGCATTAATGAGATGCTCCACACTAGGATACCGAACCTGCCACATGGCTGTTAAATTCAAACCATTACTAGGCAAGTGGGAATCGCAGATCGACAAGAATGTTCATCCGACCGATGAATATTAGTCATTGGTATTCTGCTCCCATCGAACAACAATCAAGAAAGGTTGCCGTCTGCCTGTTTTGTCGTAGCCGATCGGCACAGCAACGCCAACATCTCCAGTAACATCAAGATAAATGCGCCTCGAAGGAACAGGCTGTCAATGAAACAATTTCGCCCCTACTGGTTTGAAAAGGCACTAATCGCTGAAGGCAACCCGGCAACGGAACCGCTTGCTAAACAAATCGATGTCGATGTGTGCATTATCGGGGGAGGCTATACCGGACTCTGGACCGCACTCGATCTGAAAGCACGAAATCCGGAGCTTACAATCGCCGTGATCGAACAAAAACAATGTGGCTATGGCGCCTCTGGCTGCAACGGCGGCTGCGTTCTCACCTTGGCAACCAAATACCTCTCTCTCTGCAAATACTATGGCGAGAAAGAAGCGCATCGACTTGTGATTGCCTCCGAAGAGGCCGTCGATCAAATCCAACACTTCGTCAAAACACACAAGATTTCATGTGATCTTCGTATTGACGGATCTCTCTACGTCGCCACCAATCAGGCCCAGGTCGGCGTTAGCGATGCGGTCATGCAGGCTCTGGAACAAGCCGGCATTAATTCCTGGAAAAAGCTTTCGCTGGAAGCGGCCAAAACGCTTGCTGCCACCGACGGCATACAGGAAGGGCTCTTTTCACCGAAAGCTGGTAGTGTCCAACCCGCACTGCTCGTACGAGGAATGGCCAGAGTTGCTCGCGAACAAGGCATTCAAATTTACGAGCACAGCCCGATGAACCGCATCGAAAAAACGGATCGGCCACGAGTCGTCACACCCAACGGATCCATCTCGAGCGACAAGGTGGTGGTGGCGATCAACGCCTGGATGGCAAGCCAGTTCAAACAGTTCGAGCGTAGCATCCTTGTTGTATCATCCGACATGGGCATTACGGAGCCAATTCCCGAGCTTCTGGATGAGTTGAATCTCAGCCACGGGGCCACCATCTGCGACTCTCGGTTATTCGTTCACTACCTTCACACCACCAGCGATGGCAGATTAATGTTGGGAAAAGGCGGTAATACGTTCGCTTATGGATCAAAAATGATTCCTTCTTTTTTTTCACCGAGTGGATACGAAGATCAAATCAAGCAGGCGATCGAACGTTTCTATCCGAAACTCAAATCGGTCAAGCTGGAACAAAGCTGGAACGGCGGTTCTGACCGCTCAACAACCGGCTTTCCCTTCTTCGGAAATCTCGACGGTCATCCGAACATCCACTACGGCTTCGGTTATTCCGGCAACGGCGTCACCCAGTCGTGGCTGGGTGGCAAGATCCTCGCATCCCTTTGCTTAAATGCGGATGACGAATGGAGTCGTTGCGGCTTTGTTGGCGGCCCCCGAGGCTATTTCCCCTCCGAACCAATTCGATGGGTCGGATCGCTGTTGGTCCGAAACGCAATTCGCCGCAAGGAGTGTGCCGAAGATGCAGGACGAATTCCCAGCCGTTTTGATAACTGCATGGCGCGCTTCGCCGCTAGTGCCGGAAAAACAGACAAATCATCTCGAATGCGGTGGTAATTTCTCGGACAAACCGAATCGTGCAGCTTGTCGGAGGAAATCGCCAATTTCAATACAATCCGTCGCAGTCACCCTCGGGCGGGTCGTTCAATTGATCAAGCTCCGCCACCCCCCTGCGGTGCATCGCCGATCCAACGGTACTCGAATGGAATATCGTGCGGCGATTTCAAGCAGGCGAAATAGATTTTACGAACCGATCCGCGGCGACGTGACAAGTCCATTCCAACCAGCGAAACTTCCGAACAATCCGCACAACAGCTCATATCACAGGAAAAAACAGGCTGGGTGGAATGCATGAAGAGCAGGGCCGTAGAAGGACGTATACTTCTCGCATAAACTCACTGAGTGCAGCCCAACGTCGACCCGCGCCATGCATCCACTTAATCCACTCTATCGTGCTTTGGGCCATCGAACCTTTGAACGGTTCGATCGTTTGTGGATCAACGTTGGTCGATTCTCCCTAATGTCGAAACCTAGCGCCCTCAACGTTGAGGTGACACGCGAGGGACTGAACGACCTGTTGAAAGAATCAGGTGCGCTAGCTGCAACTTTTCCTACCACGTTACCAACTGGGATTAAGTCCGTTGCTTACACGATGCAAGATCCAGACTATGGTCTTTCATCCGTGCGACGACAGTTTCGACAACATTTGAAGCGAGGAGCAGCACACTGCGAAGTTCGCCTGCTCACTTGGAAAGAATTGCGTCAGGATGGCCTGGAGGTCAATCTCGACACAGCACGGCGACGGAATCAGCCCAACGCTTGCTACGCCAATCCCAAGCAGTGGGGGAAATTCTGTGAAGTCGTTTCCGATTGCCAACAGCTAAAGGCCGTGGGATGTCTGGTTGACGGCACCCTCGCCTCATTCATTATTGCGTGGGTGCAAGGAAACCGCTGCGAAGGCTTGATGACACACCACACGAGGAAGTTTGCAGAACAGCGTCCTTCCCATGCCGTCATGCATGGATTCACACGAACGATGATCGCGCATCCCGAAATTGACACAGTATGCATCGGCCGGGATATGTTTCCTCCCAAACCATCCTTGGCTCGATTCAAACGCTACGCTGGATACAGTGCCACACCAATCCAACTTGGAGTAGTCATTCATCCCAGCTGGAATCGGCTCCTGACAAATCCCTGGTCACGTGCTGGATTTCGTAGCCTGCGCCAAGCCGTCGGGAGTCGAAGCAACTTCCTTGAAGACTCACAAATATTGGATGTGGCTGCCGCCACTGAGATCTAGACCCACTCAACTCGCTCGGAATCAAATCGCCCGCTCATTCACCAATCATCATTGGCGTGAAGCTCTGGGAACTGGAGTGACACTGGGAGCCATCGAGTTGCCTGCAAACCATCATCGCTCGAGAACCGGGTTTCCATTCTTCGGGAATCTCGACGATCATCCAACAATCGACATAACTGCTCATAACACCACGCAGAAAACTTTCTCTTTGCTTATCACGAGAAAAGCAGTAGGTAGGAAAGATCATCTACTTAGACCAAGGATCGTCCTTACCCCTATCTCTCTACAACCGTGACTCTCCGGCGTTACGCATCCACTTAACCCTCGCTATCGTGCTCTAGGCCATCTGACCTTCGAACACTTCGGTCGCTTGTGGATCAACGTTGGTCGATTTACTTTGACAACTGCCCCCTGCGCCCTCAACGTTGAGACCACTTGCGAGAAAGTGAACGACCTCCTAAAGGAATCGGAGGCGCTAGCTGCGACCTTTCCTACACCGTTACCAACTGGAATTAGCTCGGTTGCTTACACGATCCAAGATCCAGACTATGGTCTTTCATCCGTCCAACGACAGTTTCGACCACATTTAAAGCGAGGTGCGGCACACTGCGAAATCCGCTCGCTCTCTTGGAAGGAATTACGTGATGATGGCCTAGAAGTCAATCGTGACACAGCACGACAACGCAACCAGCCAAACGCTAACTGCGCTAATGCCAAGTGCTGGGCAGAATTCTGTGATGCCGTTAGGAATCACGAACAGATCGAGGTAATCGGGTGCTTAGTTGACGGCACGATCGCCGCATTCATCGTTGCGTGGATGCGTGAAAACCGCTGTGATGGCTTGCTGATACACCACACAAGGAAGTTTGCAAAACAGAGTCCTTCCCATGCCATCATGCATGGATTCGCGCGAACCATCATCTCGTGTCCCGAAATTGATTTAGTGTGCGTCGGTCGGGATATGATTCCTCAACAAGCCTCTTTGGGACGATTCAAACGTCATGCCGGATACGACCGAACACCAATCCAAGTTGGAGTCGTCATTCATCCCAGCTGGAATCGGCTCCTGACACACCCCTGGTCACGCGTTGGATTTCGCCGCCTGCGACAAGCCCTCGGGCATCGAATCAACTCCATTGAAAACTCGCAGGTGTTGGATGCAGCGGCCAGCACTGAGATTTAGACGCCACTCGACTCGCTCGGAATCAAATCGCTCGCTCGTTCACCAATCATCAAAGCGAGTCACGCCGTGTGGCCTGGACTGATACTGGGAGCAATCGAGTTGTCAGCAACCCATAATCGCTCAACACCGTGAACCCGCAATCCAGCATCCACGACTGCCAGTTCATTCTTCCCCATACAACATCCTCCCACCGGATGGTTGAATGTCGTCCCAGTGGCGGAAATAAGTTCGTGATCGGATATCCCACTAATACGCTTTTCCCGCAGGGCAAAACGCTGCAGAGCAGGGCGTTGAGCGATGTCTCTTGCCCGTTGCGCCCCTTTCATCAAGTATTCCGCGTCAATCGATTTTGAAAGGTAATTCGAATCAATCCAAGGCGCTCCCCATGGATCTTTCGGATTTAAGCAAATCGAGCCACGGCTTTCAGGTTGAGACAAGACGCATATCAATTCCACAGCTCGGGATTGCATGATGTTTGAAACATCGCAATTATTTCAACGATCCCGTTCCGAGACGCTTTGTCGACAGAGATGAAACAGCCAGCCTCACCACAAGTCGACACCATCGGGCCATCGCGATTGCGCGCATATTGCCATGCGGCCGCTAACCAGCGAGATTTTTTGCCCGGAGTTGCCTGATCCGTCCGAAACACCAGCGGTACCCCCAGATGATCTTGAAAGTTCTTTCCAACGCCTGGCAGATCTACCAAAGATTTTATCCCTACTCGACTGAGCACTTCAGTTGGCCCAACTCCCGAGCAAAGCAGCAACTTGGGTGACATCAAGGCCCCTGCAGAAAGAACGACACCTTGGCTGGCACTCGCCTGAACTAGATTTCCCCCCTGAATAAATTCGACACCCGTTGCTTGGGAGTTCTTCAACAAGACACGCCGCGCACTGACTTTTGTGATCAGTCGCAAGCGAGGATCATTTTTTTTGAGGCAAGATAGGCCCGAGCGACACTTTCGAGTTTTCCATTGCGTTGATAAACAGGGAACCAACCACATGTCTCGACTGCGTCCCCATACATCAGAGCAGTTTGCTTCAGCCCTGACTCAACACAAGCCTCCAGAAAGCTCTTCGAGAAAGAAGCCCGATGCCGAGGTTCAGAGATCATCATTGGCGCAGTGTCGTCGGCAGAAGCCGCTCGTGCAAAGGCCTGCATCATCTCCGCGCCACTCCATCCCGATTCACCCCAGTTGTCAAAGGCTTCCCGCGGCCCGGGCACGCTGAGCATCGCATTTACCGACGAGCTGCCACTCACGACTCGGCCCATCGGATATTCGACAGAGCGTCCCATCAAATTCGATTGCTCAACCGTGCGAAACGACCAGGATCACCCCCGCGCAACCGCAATCCTGCCATCGGCACATCCAGAGGCAATCCCGGATGTGCCGCACCTGCCTCAATCAATAAAACGCTCACACCGGGCCGATCCAACAATCGTCGAGCGACAACGCATCCGCTGGTCCCGGCGTCAACAACGACGTAATCTGCATTTAACGGGGTCAACAGGTTACCCTCGAACACAACACGATTGCCACGTTTCGATTCCCCATTTAGTGAACCGGGACATTGAGCACCGCACATCGAATGTTGCGGTCGAAACACTCCCATTCAACAAAACAACTCACAAGTTTTGTCTGCTTGCCGACGATTCAGGCCACGCAATCACACCGACGTGCCTCCGGCAGATGGGCGCGAAATCCAACAATTCTTTCATCGACCGCAAAAATTCGTCTTCGCCACTTTCCTTATCAGCAGACAACAATTTTTACCCAGACAACGGTTGAAAGGGCAGAATTCCAGCACATCTGCAGTTAAGATGGAGGGCTCCCAATTCCATCTTGACTCTGGTTCCGCCATGAAACAACTCAAACATTTTTTTTTCCTAATCATTCTCCTGATCCGCTTTTCACCTGTCGCGTTGAGCGATGAGTCAACCGACGGCGCAACGGTTCCTATCTTTAAAGATGGCGAGGCCCAAGTCGTTGACGGGTTCAAGGATCCGGACTACTGGATCCGACAGGACCTTTGGGTGCAAACAGAATTCGACTCCGACAACGACGGCCGCCTTGATCGAATGCACGTAAGCGTGACAAGGCCACGTCAAACAGAAACCGAAGGATTAAAACTACCGGTGGTTTACGTTTCCAGCCCGTATTTTGCCGGCACAGGAACGGCGGGCTCGGAATACTTCTGGGACCCCCATCAAGAACTTGGCAAACAACCACCGCACCGCACCTTTCAGCCGCCGGTCAAGAGAACCGGCATGCGGCCCATCATTTCCAAGTCACACGCAAAGCAATGGGTACCGCGAGGATACGTCGTTGTCCATTCTTCGTCGCCGGGCACCGGTTTATCTCAAGGATGCCCCACCGTGGGAGGTGACAACGAATCCCTGGCACCCAAGGCCGTCATTGACTGGCTTTGCGGACGCGCCGATGGTTTCACGACGGCTGACGGCTTTGACCGCGTCTACGCTGGCTGGTCCACAAAACATGTGGGCATGACGGGAACCTCTTACAACGGAACGATCCCGTTGGCAGCAGCAACCACTGGCGTGGATGGACTAAAGGCCATCATTCCCATTGCCCCCAATACATCCTACTACCACTACTACCGATCAAATGGCCTCATACGACATCCATACGGATACATGGGCGAAGACATTGACTGTTTGTATGAGTTCATTCACAGCGGTCCAGACGAGACGCGAACATTGTGCGACCTCAATGTTCGCGATGAAACAATGCATAAAAACTTTGATCGCGTAACCGGCGACTACAACGACTTTTGGGCCGGAAGAGACTATTTGAATGATATGAAACCGATGAAAGCAGCCCTCCTAATGGCACATGCCTTCAACGATTGGAATGTGGTTCCTGAACACAGCGTCCGGATTTTGGAGGCCGCAAAAAAGAAGGGCCTTGACCACCAAGCATTCTTTCACCAGGGTGGTCACGGCGGTCCACCACCGATGAAACTGATGAATCGATGGTTCACCCGATATTTACATGGCGTGGAAAACGACGTCGAGAAAGACCCGCGTGCTTGGATTGTTCGCGAACGTGACGACCGTGAAAAGCCAACCGCGTATGAAGACTACCCCAACCCAAAGGCCAAATCCGTCGTTTTTCAGCTCCAGGGAGCATCGCCCCAACGTGGGGAATTGAAGATCAAGGTTCGAGAATCGCAAGATAACGAATCGCTCATCGACAACTACTCTTTTAATGGAGAAGCGTTGGCAAGAGCTGAATCGACGAAGCATCGCTTGATCTACGTGACCCCCAAACTCAAAACAGATGTCCACCTTTCCGGAACGCCGCGTATCAACATCTCGCTGGCATGCGACCGAGAAGCTGCCAATCTATCGGTCTGGCTCGTCTCACTCCCCTGGAATACGCGAAATAATGCCAAGATCACTGACAACATCATCACCCGAGGCTGGGCTGACCCTCAAAATCATCAGTCGATTTCAAAAAGCGAACCGCTGGTCCCCGGCGAGTTCTATCAACTCAGCTTCGATTTACAACCGGATGACCAGATCATTCCCAAGGGGCAACAAATTGCACTCATGATTTTCTCCAGTGACCAGGATTTCACGCTTTGGCCCACCCCCGGCACTGAGCTAACCATCAATGTTAATGAGACCTCGCTCGAACTACCCATCGTTGGCGGCAAGCGTGCCTGGAAAAAAGCGATCCGAGAAAAAAAGAAACAAACAGCCCCATGATAGTCGGATACCTACCAATATCCTTTGTCGCGGCTGCATCAAATCCGACAACTGAGGCTCCGCGAACCCCACCTGCTCGCCTTCCATCAGAAAGGTAATCACCGCGCCGCTGGCATCCTTGCCCCTGACATCCTTGCCAGTTTCGGCAGCGGTCATCACCTGGCTCTCGCTTGAAAGTCCAATGACGAAGTCTCCTACGAAGGGTCGAGCGCCATACCAAGCCTCAAGCCAAAACCAATCTTCGGGTCGAAACACCAGCTTCCGTTCGTGAATTCAGGAATGTGTCATCTCCTTCGACATCCCCTCACGTTCCGACCTCCACCCCATCATTCATACATTCCATGACCGCAGAAAAAATGTCGACAACCACATGTCAATTCGCCCGCTCTTGAGATGCCTCGCACTCCTTCCAGCAAGCGAGAAACCACGGAACAAGGCACGTCGTCGACAAATAAATCCTACAGCACTCATGAGCAACGCGGCACCAAGCAACCATCAACTGCATCGCAATCACTTCGGCCGGCCCCGCACAGAAAAAAACTGCCTCACAGCAACAATCACCGTGGAAACAATAGCACGATCTCCGTACAAGCCTGAATGTGGCATTTCCCCCCCCGGGAAATATCGTCTTCCCCCCAAGAATCAACAATGGCAAGCATCTCTTACCGTCGCTCTCACACATCCTTACAGAAATCGATCGTTTTGTCACGCGTATCTCCAAAACTTTTTTGGGTGATCGGGAGAATACCTTTCCGCTTCACTTTTGAGCAACCAACCCCTTCCTTCTTTTTGGGGTTGGTTAAAATAGGTCCGCTGGAATCCCGTTCCTAATCGGCAAGGCGACGCGGCCAGTTTTTACTGTGCCGATCGGTTGTTGCGTCTCGGACCTTCCATGTCGTGCGACACGCCACTCATTCCGCTAAAAGATTGCGCCCGACACAACCGAGACCGAAATTTCCCCGCCTCAAGCTTTAGCGAACACCTCGCCGATTTTCCATGAGAAAGCCGCATGCCCCACAACCGGTCGCTTGTGCGCAAATCACCGCTGACGAACCCGCCGGTGCAACCCCAAGGCTGGATAAATCCATCACAGGATCGATCTGGAGTCGTTACTCGCAGGCAACATCGCCCGAGAACACCGTCATTCAATTTACGGAGCCGTTTCGGATTACGAAATGCATTCAAGGCGTTCTGCGACCACGATCGCGACCAACCCCACAAGCCGATCTTGTGTCCCCTCACGTTCAACCCGCGAGGGAAACCCCATTAAGCTGTGCGCCCGATCAATATTTCCAATGCATGCCCCGACGACATTCAAAACTCTCGAGATTTAGCTAAGTTTACGGTACATCTTCCGAAGTCAATTAACCTGAGCCGAAATCAGGATCTCCGAGTGACGAGTAAGCCTTTTAAATCTGCAAAGAACGTCCTTTCTGTTAAACAAATTTGCTTGCGGAATTCTGTTACCAGGAAGTTTCGTTGATCGATGGAAGATTTTTTCGCAAAAGTTATACTGAATCACGGAACGTCTGAAACTGTTACGCCAAGAGGTCTGAACCATGTCGAGAGCCTTGCATTTGTTGAAGCTCACATTCATTCTCTGCATGCTATCCGCATCGCAAGCTCAGGCTCTTGAGCAAGGCGAACTCGATAACTGGCGATCACTCTGGGACAGCCAAGCGCTATCCGATTATGGATTTCGTTTCCAACGATCCTGCCATTGCTTTGGGGAATACATTCGAGAGGTCATCGTCCGAGTCGAAAACGACGTGGTGGTATCCGCCACTGACACCGAGACGCACCTTGCGTTTGACCCGTCAATGTTTCCTTCCGTGATTGACATGTTCGATCAATTGCAATCGTCGATTGATTACCCTGCGGCATTTATGCTGACAGAATTTGATCAAACACTCGGCTACCCAACAAAGATTTCGGTCGACCTGGACGAACGAATCGCCGACGAAGAAATTTACATGGACGCGGCTGACTTATCGACGGATTTAATTCTACCGGGCTGTGAACTCGAAACAGATCGAACTTGTGCAGCACCGGTCATTGATGCTTTCGCAACACCCAGTTGGAACGCTTCGTTCCTCGACTTTAATGAAGACTTTTCAGTTGATTCGGCAGATCGCGATTACCTAATCACCAACATTTTGAACACCACCTATGGTGACTCCAATCTGGATGGGTACTTCAATACCAGTGATCTGGTCGCTGTGTTCCAAGCAAATGAATTCGAAGATCGACTCGTCGGTAACTCAGGATGGTCAACGGGCGACTGGAATGGCGACATGGATTTCACATCAACGGATCTTGTGACGGCATTTCAGACAGGTTCTTACGAACGCACAGCGATTGGGGAGGCTCAAGTCGTGCCTGAACCGAGCGCCATCCTAAGCTCCCTGATGGGATTACTTTGTTTCTTCTTGCTTCGCGTAAAACCTTCGGTCAACCGGAGCTAGGGTCATCGAGTTGCCCTAGATAATAAAGAGGACTCAACCGCCACGACGCATATTTCACGGCCTCGGCCATCCCGCCGCAACCGATCATGCTGCAGAGGTCCCGTTTGGTACCGACTCGTCATTCTGAATAGAGCCCGCACGGGGCGGCCAAACAGATACCGCCAGTGACGAACCATCCATCGTGGGGGTCCTAGGCCACCCGCCTTCTTCGGGCAATTAGCAAGAAGCAGCTCCAACCTAACAGGCAAACCGCTGCCGGTTCAGGCACTGGAATGTATTCCACCACGAAGACCTGGGAGGACGCGATCGAATTCCCGCCAAAGCCGCCATCGGGGCTTCCAGACGCGATACCACCGTAGATGAAGCCAATAACCGTCCGCTCCGTGAGAGAATCCAAGTCGATGATATCTCCTTCGAGCAAAGCAACGTCGGCACTGGGGAAAAATTCCCCGTTAGCACCAAACAGCCACGGACCGTCGACCGGTCCTTGCAGGAAGGGAAAATCACCTACGTATTCCTGAGAATATTCACCCTCCGAGTCAATCGTGACAGCGGAGATTTGATTTGTGTAGGGAAACGACGACTTGTAGACAAGATTGCCGCTGGCAGGATCATCAACAAATTCATTCCCTGTAATGCCACCGAACAAGACCTCTGTCATCTCTCCAGTCGTGGTGGAATACAATCCCATTTTGGCAGATTCATAACCATTCATTGCCTGCTTGAAAACGGACGGATCAGAAGCTGGATTCACCATACTTGGCACGCCCATGGGACTGATTTCCACTGGAACGGTCCAGAGTCCGTTACCTTCAAAGAACACACCGGAAAGCGCCACGCCACTGAGTTCGTCCTCACCCGTCAGAACATCTTTTGATAGCACAGGAAACGTATTAAGATCGCGACGTCGAAATTGAGTAGGGTCACCACCTGCTGGATGGACCGTCGCATTGGAATACCCTAACGAACCTGTGGCGTGATCATAATCGACATCAAAAACGCGAATCTGAGATGTATATTTTTGGTAGGAACCATCGCCACCGTAGGGGCCATTGAAAATCTGCCCAAAAACCAACTGAGTCGTCCCATCGACCTCAAACATCCCGCCTCCGGTCACCTGAAAAAAACCATCGTCATAGTCCGTCCCGCTGCCAATGGCCCCCTCAGTTTGCAGAATGGCATTCGACGGCAATTGAGTCCCGGGCGTTTTCACCCATTCAATCAATTCCGGCAGATCGACTGCAGTGAGATCATTATAAGTCACAAAGTTATCAACCTGAGTTTCATAGACGTACCCGCCGCTTATAAACAGGGTCTGGCCGCGCTGATAACTCTGTGCATTACTCGACGATAAACTGTCAATCGCATGCTGACTCAGTCCGCTTTGTGGATCAGTCAGTTCACGTCCCCAAACACTTTTCGTCACCGGATTGATTACCCATGCCGAACGATTTCCAGATTCAAAGTCATGCTGCCCCCCCGTCTTGCCGGCCAGAATCACCCAGTGCTCGTCGTAAGCTCCTGCCACGAAAGATTGAAGGCCAGGCACGTCGGCGTCATTCATCGAATGGCTACTCACGCTGATTTGATAATCTCGATTCCATCGACTCACGGGCGAAAAGGTTTCCGTTTGGTTTTGAGCGTTTGCAGAACCGGTCAAAGTAATCAAAAAAATCCAGATGATTGTGTAAAGCGTTTTTCCTCGAATCATTTACGCTACCTCCGCCAATCTAAAACTCACTGAGATTGTCATACTAGCCACGACCAAGCATGAACTTTTCTTGCCGGTAGCCTTGATGGTAATCACCAACGTGGCCGCCCCAAAAGAGAACTGAACTTCAGCCGAGAATTCCGTTAAATCCCCGGAACATGAGGACGAGTTTTCCAATTTTATTGGACGCATTCATCGCATAGAAACCATTACCCACCGCGCATTCACAATCGAAAAAGAACGGTTAAACGGAATATCGAGAAGGCCAGGCCCACCCAAACCCATTCAGGCCCAGCCGGCGTTCGAAAGAACAAGGGGCGCTTGGGGCCCAAATTCGAACACGATTTAACGCCGGTGCCAGAACAGAAGTGCACCGATCGCCAGCAGCAGGACGCTGGACGGTTCCGGAACCGCCAGCGCATCAGCTCGCTTACCACTTTCGTAACCGCCACTTACGAAAGCGGAAACGAAATCACCACTATCGAAAAAACCGTCCGCGTTCCAATCGCCCTGGCTCCAGGTCGCGGGCAAACCCCGCTCGTACAGCCCCGCAACGAAAACGGTCACAAAATCGCCGCTCGCAAATTCCCCGTCCAGATTCGCGTCACCGATCCATGAATTCAGGAAAGTCGGGCCTTCCACAAACAACCGTAAATCCTCGAAGTCGACCCGACTATCATCGTTCAAATCGAACGTTGCTGCCTGCCCTCCCACTCCGACCGCATCCGCCAACAAATCAAGATCTTGCACATCCAAAACACCATCACCGTCAAAATCTCCGGGTTCGTCTGCCCCAGTCACGACCACCCGAGATGGCAAGAAGATGATTTGCGTATCCCGAGTGACACCACTACCGTCCACAAAAAAGTCCTCATTCGGCCCAAGATCACGACTGAAATCAAGCTCTAATGGGTAACTGTCGATCGCGCTTGCACGATTGGTGAGCACCACTTTTGCAAGTGGAGCCCCTTGATAAGCTACCGGAGGAGAATTGGATTGAGAGACATTTCCATGCAAAGAAACTTCGCCCGTTGACGTCAACTCGATCAAAGCCGGCGCTGAAAAACCGAAATAGTTCAGTTCACGTTGGATCGTTACATCCGCAACCGTTCCAATCTCCGCTTTCTCCCCATCGAACATCATGGTAATGCCGGCGCTAAATAACCCAGCAGAAATCGGCTGAAGACCTTCACGACTGGAGTCGCCATCGATGAGTACCTGAGCGACAACCGTTTCTCCCGGCCCGCTCACCTGATACACCTCTTGATCGAATCGAACGGTAATTCCCTCCGAACGACCAACTGTTACGGCAAAGGCGAAAACCACGAAGACGATCGTTGCACTGCCAACTCTTGATTGTTTCCACATGGCGTCTTCTCGTCTCAAAAAAAGGCTCGGCAACCACTACACAATTTCTATCGTTCTATCGCCAGTATCATCTGAATGTTGACAGACCAAGTATAACTGAAATTCAACCCGCCCGTTTTACTCGCGCCGAATACAATTTAATGACCTGATTGAAGCCGAACAGCGTGATCCGCAATAAACCCCTGCCGCGTCAGGAATCTGCAACAACTCAAACAAGCGACGTCTGCGTTGGTACTGTCGTCAAACGGCTTTTTTCAATGCGGTCGAGCTGCTATTTTCCTGGCTAATTTGCAGGTTCTATCAGCAACATGCACGGTAACGCTTTCCATGTTTTATGCAACGAAATGGCAACTATTTTCGTTGAATCGTTCCGTAACAGATAGGTCAACGATCGATCTTGTGCGCCAACAGGCGTGATAAATCGCCATGCAGCCTGCCATCTTGACCGATTTTGCTCGACTAGCGGCAGACCAACTGTTCAAGAGCCTTCACAAATTTAGCGGCATCCCGCCACGCTCGGCAATCGTCTTCGTCACCCGGTCAACTTGCCACAAACCAAGTTGGTGTCTGCTTAACTGGCAGAAAGTCTTTGCATTTTCCTTGCGTTTTCCTGATTAGTCAGTAGTTTGCAGGAAACGCAGCGGGCAAGTAATTTCCTGGGACAACACTATTTCTGAGTTCGTTTCTGGACAGGACTGTTCAAACCCTTGTTGCGGCTAATTCGCACCGGATGTCACCGTTTCAACCCAACCCAAAAACACACCACCGAGAATAAACTACCAACGATTTTTCAGCCGCTCCGCAGGTCGATTAGGCGCTTGGCAATTCCTGCGTTTCGCTTCCGATCAATCGATCCGGCCGACTGACATTTCCTCCACATTGTCAACATGAACTGCGAGACATCACCATGTGGAACATCACGAAGCCGCCGAACTTAACCCCCCAAACCACTTTCCTCCTTCGGCGGTTTTTAGTTGGCAACCCTCACTCGTCGAGAATCATTTCACCTGCCAGATGGGGCGAGGAGCAGTCAAGGGAAGCGTACAACCTATCGTTGACGACGCCTGCGAAAGTGGCGAGTTCATTCACTTCGATGGGCCGCAGACTGATCTCCTTATACGCACTTCCAACCAGATCGAGGTGTGAGCTACCATGCAGTTCGTCTCGGCCTGTTAAGATCCAACCCGGCAGCATTGGGTTACCAACACAAAACATTCTACCGAGTTGTCGAAAACCGCCAAAGAGTTCGACGCATCGGGCCATGCTTTAGGAGTTACAAACCATGGCAACATATTTCAGGAAAAGCGATTCTCCCAAAAACCGTAGTCGGCGCCGCTTGAGAAATAACGTGGCCGGGCAACACAGCCAAATCCGCAGCGACGCGATGCGCACCCAACTATTGCTTGAACCGCTTGAGGATCGCCGAATGCTGGCTGTCACGTCGGTACTTGACGACGATGCGGCTTGGACCGCTCAAGGACCGGCTCCGATCCTCAATGACGGTTCGGGCGAGGGAATTCCCGCCGAGCGGCCCGTTTCAGGTGCCATCCAGGCGGTCGCCACCCATCCGAGCAACGCCGGCATTATCTGGATCGGCGGCACGAACGGTGGCGTCTGGCGTTCAGAATCCCTGCTTTACGCAAATGACGGTCTCGACAACGATAATCAAAACGGAATTGATGACCCGAACGAAGTCTGGACGGCAACCTATGGTCAAGACTCGATTGACAACGATTTCGATGGCACGACGGATGAAGCAGACGAAGTTCATTGGCAACCGCTGACGGACGCGCAGGCTTCTCTCACGATCGGCGATCTCGTCCTCGACCCTTCGGACGCAACTCACAACACTCTCGTTGTCGGCATCGGGCGAGCCAGTTCGTCGGCTTTTCGAGGCGGACCGAATACCGGTGTCCTTCGAATCACGAATGCTTCGCAACCGGGCCCTGCCACGGTCGAAGAATTGGGCTTGAACGACGGCCGAAATATCTCCGGCGTGGCAGCAGGAATGACCGACGGTGGCGACAACGTGGTGTTGGTGGCGGCCAACTCGTATGGTGTCAATTCGGCGAGCCCGTCACTTGCTGGCCTGTATCAAATTGTCAATCCGGGCCAATTGAATGAGCAAGTAACGCTGATTTCAGGAAGCGGAAATCTTCCTGTCGGTCCGGCCTACGACGTCATCGTTGACCCATCCGATCACACTCGTTTTTATGCCGCTTTAGGCGGCCATAAAAACGCGGGTACATCAGGAGGATTATTCCGTACGGAGGATGGCGGAACGACCTGGACGAACGTAGGCGATAATCCGGTCATCAATATTGCTGTTTCGCCGCCTGCAACGCCCAATGATCTATCGATCTCGGCAAAGACGGGCTTAATCGAAATGGCGATCCACCATTCGGCTGCTGGAAATGTGCTTTACGCGGCGATCGTAAATGGTGAATCAGGAAACAATCGGTTGGATGCCATCTACTGGACGGATAACCAGGGCGCCAATTGGTCCGCGATGGATCTACCTCAAACAGTTGAGGATGGAACACCCTATGGCATCAACGTTGGCGGCCAGGGGAGCAGACATCTTTCTATTGCAGCTGACCCGACAGATCCAAACGTGATCTATATCGGTGGTGACCGACAGCCCGCGGGTATCGGCGAGGAAACGTCGTCTCCTCAGTTCCCGAATTCGATCGGGGCCACTACCTATGGGGGTCGTCTATTCCGTGGAAACATCGGCTGGCCACTTGGTAGCATCGCAGCCACCGGAAGCGTGTTGTCACCGCAATGGACTCATCTAACTCACACCAACACCACCAGCAACAGCGCTCCGCACGCCGATTCTCGCAATATGGATTTTTCTCCCGATGGGACATTAATTGAAGTCGACGATGGGGGCATCTATCGCCGTACCACGCCCACGCTCAATACGGGTGACTGGTTTTCGATCACCGGAAATTTACAGATTTCTGAAGTCTACTCGGTCGCATACGACTCCAACTCTCATACGATCATTGCCGGCTCCCAAGACAATGGTACGTCCGTACAAGACGGGGCTGGTCCGAACATGACCTGGCGCCAATTCTTTGGCGGAGATGGCGGCGATGTGGATGTTGACCCTTACACTTTAGCGAGTTCGAACCAATCCATCCGCTATTTCAGTGCACAAGGCCTGGGCGGCTTACAGCGGGGCGTCTACAACAGCTCCAATGCGCCTCAGTCATTCGAGGAGCTCTTCCCGACATCCAGCTTTCCTTTTGGTTTTAATGCCAAATTTGTTTCACCGCTGGAAGTCAACAAAGTTCCCCCGACCGATGCGGAACTAGCCGCGAATCAATCAACTCGTATCGCTATCGGTGGCACGAATGGCGTACTCGAGGCCAACGATGCAGGCACAGCAGTCGGTGGCGCCTCTTGGACACAGGTGCCAACCGATCCGAACTTTTCAGGAGTCAACAACTACGCGATGTCGTATGGAGGCGCTAAAAAAGGACTGGCTATTTTAGCTGCGACCAACACATCGCCAATCGTCATCACTTCTAATTCGCATGGTCTTTCCAACGGCGCGCAGGTGAAAATCAGCGACGTGCTAGGAAACACAGCTGCCAACGGCAGTTTCATTGTGTCCGCCGTGACTCCAAATACATTCACTTTGGACAACTCAACAGGAAATAGCGACTATGTGAGCGGCGGTTCCTGGCAGGAACTTAACCCAGACCTCCTTTACGTTGGCTCCGTAGAAATCGTTAACAAAGCATATGTCGGACAAGTATGGGTTCGCGATTCCTCAGGCGCTAATTTGTCACCCGGTGGCCCGCTGACCACCTCTTCCGGAGATGCTGCCGGAGTCATCCGAGACGTCATTGTCGACCCCGATGACTGGGAAACCGCCTATGCCGTGGACGAGGTGGGACATGTTTACAAGACCACCGATACGGGCGCTTCGTGGACCGATATCTCCGGCAATTTAAGAAGTTTACTCTCCAGCGCCACCATGCAAACGAGCGGTGTTGACGCGAACCTATGGGCGGCAGAAGTCCTGCAGAACATCGTCCTACCTGGCAGAGGAAGAACTCCGCAAAATGTGCCGGTCGTTGGAGGCGCTTTCGGTGTTTTCTACCTTTCCAATGATAAGACTCCTACCGGCGGATCCCTTTGGCGGCGTCTCGGAACCGAGATCCCCAACTCGATCGTCGTAGACCTCGATCAAGGAGTTGATCCAGATGGCAATGCCATTCTCGTCGCTTCCACGCTCGGACGAGGCGTCTTTTCCATCAACTTGCCAAAGGCATTTGGCCTGCGCCAGATGGTTGATCCCTTTAGTGAGGACGAATTGGATATTTGGATCACCGGCGCTACCATCATCACGCACGGCTTCGAGCCATTTGACGTGGCCGGAGACTCAATGCTGCCTCTCGCGACCGAAATCCGCAACGCGGCCGATGCCGGCAATGGCGCGTCTGGCGGCGCATGGTTACTCGATTTCGACGCAATAACGGGCGGATTCGACACGGTCGATTCCGTCTTACCCACCAGTAGCGACGCGGGCACGAGTGGCGAAATCGTCTTAATGTTTGACTGGAGTGAAGGCTCTCAGCACAACTCGACCGGTTGGACCGAAGCGGCAGGCGACGCGCTATTCGGAATGATTTCCGAACTCGGACTCATCGATCCGACTACAGGTAGCGGAGTCGATCTTCATTTCATCGGGCACGGTACGGGAGCAGTCGTGACCAGTGAAGCGGTCGAACGCCTGGCTTACTTCAACATCCCGGTGGATCACCTAACCTACTTGGACCCGCATGACTTCGATCAAGGTTTAGTCTTCGACGGAGCTCAGCAACTGGATACGCATGCCGCGATGGACCAGTACGGTGCAGCTGTCTGGAGCAATGTTGAGTTTGCCGATGTGTACTATCAATCCCGTGGTTCCAACGGATCATCCGTGGCCGAGGAAATCGTCCCATTAGGAAGACCCATCCCCGGTGCTGCCAATTATCAGATCAAAGCATCGACCTATCTGCCCAGTACGAATTATCAACCACTCAACGTATTTGGAGATCATCGTTATCTCTGGGAAGGTTTTTATCTTTCGACCATCAACGGCGAGACGCCGATTGACAATCAAATCGCAGGGCTGAGTAGCGACACCCCAAACCCTGCGACGCCAATTCCGATTAATGACATCGGATATGCCTACAGCCGAATCAAGAACAGCGAATCCAGGCCGAATGCCAATTTCTTCGCGACACCAGATCGAGGCAGCTGGACCGATGGCGAACTGTACAAGGAATTCGATCGCGTGGAATTCGGTGGAATGAATTACATTGCCACACGCACCCACACAGCCAAGGCCTCTGGGGTTACAGAACCCACAGCCAATCACCCCCCCGCCGCAGATTTCTGGCAGCTCACCACCCACCCCGTTCTGCCCCAAGATCATTCGCACACCCCGGAATACCTTGTCGACCCTCTCACCCAAGCACCGAACATGGGTGGCCTACTCGACAATCGACTCTCCGTCGACATGGTCACCAACGCCAAGCTTCGCCCGGAATGGAATCCACTCGAGATCACCAACGGCAACTTCGACGATGTCGGTGACCTGATTGGATTTAGCGACCGCCGGCTACCGGGCTGGAGCGACTTTTCCACGGCGCCAGAATTCGACCCCATCAACGTCGCAATCGACCTCAGTGCCAAGTATGTGACACTGGATGAGAATCAACCTGGCTTAACTCACAACTGGGTTTATGTTCCAGCGGAGGCCGAACGACTTGCAATCGATCTCAAAGTCACCCGTTTTAGCGGGAACGATCGTTTCGAACTCTTATTAGGTGACACCGTACTCGTCGAAGAAGCACCAGACACTGATGATCTGGACATGACATTTATCACCGCTGATTTTGAGACCCATCGGTTCGTCGTGCCCGCCTCACTGCGCGCCGGCGTGCATAATCTGACCGTACGACTGGAAGATGGTGGTGACAACGCATTCAATTCCGAACTGGCGATCGATAATCTGCGCTTTGAGGGATACTTGTTTGAAGCGTTGGCGGGTGACGTCACCCTGATCGATCTCGGAGCGATTGTCGCTGGCTCCGCCTTCAATCTGCTGGCGCCCTTGGTTCACGACGCCGGACAGGTCCATACGGCGGCAGATCTGGACCCGGTCGAGAGCCCCTTTGCCGATACCGGACGACTCTACTTGATGCCGGACTTTAACACGGACGGCAGCACGATCGTTTTCGATGATGATGACCTCACCCCCGGCAATGATGATTTCGCCACCATTCGATTCTCCGTCGATCTCGGCAGCGGCGCCGTTGAGAAATTCGCTCATGTCCGCGTTCTCGACGGTTACTCAACCTCGGGAGAAAACTCCGTCATTCTAGCAGGGTCGGTCGGGTCCTCGGGAATCAACAACGAACTCGAGGTCTACGAAGTTCAACAACGGCTTCGCTATTTCAACGCCCGGGGCAAGAACAACGCAGAAGTGATTGTGGACGGAATCGCTGGCACGATTACGAAAGATGCCATTCGTATCTTTCAAGCGCAAACCCAAGAGGATGGGCAGGGAGATCCGGCAGTCACCTCGTACTACGTGGACGGCCGCGTCGACGTCGGCTACCGAACCATCCGCTGGCTTAACTCGCCTCTCGCACCTTCGTGGGGCGAGGTCCGTACTCCTTTAATCAATCGAGTTGACTTTGCGGATGAAAGCTTTGCTGCGAGCTGGACGCGAGAAACAATGGAACGCGCCGTGACAGCCCGACCCGAATTAAAGCGAATCGGCGACTTCGAGGAATTCGGTGTCAACAATCTATCAGAATGGCCCGACAATGGTCCGAAATTCCATCCCTCGCCGTCCAACAAGGCGGGCAACACGATCGACTGGGAAATCGAACAAGATGCACTTCTGGGCACCGGCACCGGTACGGATCCCATCGATTTATCACTGCCTTTCGATATCAACCAACCGGCAATCACCCAAGCCGAACGAGATACCATCGAAGACGTATTAGCGTTCGTCGTCGCCGCCCAGGCCGCGGGTTCACAAGTAGATCGCGTGAACATTGGTGGAACGGGGGGCCAGCCTTCCTATCAACGAATCCGTTCCGTCCTGACGGCGTTAGGCGTACCGAATGTGACCAATTCCAGTGGTCGAAATAGCTATTTCTCGATCCACTTGTTGCCGCCCAACGGAGAATGGTTGCTACCGCAAGGCGTGCAAGACGGCCTGCTTTCCGTGCTCAACTCGCTTCGCGACAATTTAGCTTCTGCTTTCCTGAGTCAAGAGCTGCTACAAACCACACTTCCACTGGTCGATATGAGCATTGCCGACTCAATCGACCTGGCCACGGCCATTGGTGGGGGAATCGTCGATCCGATCACCGATCTGTTCAATACCGTCCCGGGGCTGCACATCCATCACCTCCAAGAGTTGCTCTCCGGCCACTCCTACGAACAGGACAACCTGCGTGCGGAGCTGCACAACGTGCATGTCGACATCGATTCGTCTGGATCGACCGATCATTTCCTGTTGCGTTTTGACCTACGGGCTGTCCAACTGAACGATGTCAATGCGGGCGGTGATTTACCACAGAACAGTGGCAGCGGACCGCAAAACATCCTTGATCCCACCGCGGCAGCCACTAACTTTTCCGTCGACATGAGGCTACCGATCCAAATTCGGCTGCCGGTCGACTTCGATCCATTATCGGACCCCGAATCGGACATCCTGCTCACTCCGGATGAGGTCACGATTAATGTGGCCTCGGTGAATATCCGCGATTTTGAGGCAAGTGTTGGCGTGATGCCTGTTCAGGTCCATCATGATCCCGTCGCCATGCTGGGGCAACTCGCGATCAGCTTTGCAGAAGCAGACGCCAACGGTCAGATCACTCTGGAACAATTGAATGACCCGTTTCTGAACGACGCGATCGCAACGTCGCCCGTCAGCAGTATGCTCGAGGGCGTCTTGCCATTAGAGCACACCTTCTGCAACCTCCTGACTCCGGGTGCAGCTCCGGAACTAACCATCTCGGCAGCCGATATTTTCACTGGCGTGCCCGCAGAGTTCGTCGGCAATGCTGATTATTCGCCGCTCATGATTTTCGAGAATCTGACGAATGTCGACATCGTCAGTTTCCTCAGCTCACTTTCAACCACGTTGTCGCGAATTTCCGCATTGACCGATTCCGGCGACGGATTGCTACAAAACATTCCCTTCGTGAGTCAGAGCTTGACGTCGATTATCGACGCAGGCGCGATGATCACCGATTTAATCGATGACTTGACCAACGGATCAGAGATCTTTTTCGAGAACTTCAATCAACTGGCAGAACGACTGCAAGAGGCGTTGGGAACAACGGCCGAAGCCTTAAACGTGCGTTGCGATACAAGCACGAATTCGGTTCTCATGGATCTCAATTTGGATCGTGAATATTCGCTTCCAGTGCCCCTAGATTTTGGCGAAAGCATCGGCCCACTTGATGTCGCAGCTGACTTCAACGCAGAATTGTACGCTCTAATCAGCGCCAATCTGACGATCGGATTCGATTTCAATTCGAGCGACGTTACTCCGACCGAATTCCTCAACACACCACTTGACGAACTGAATGGCGACACGGGTATCGACACCGTCGTCGGCCCAGACCTAGAAATCGTCCTCCCCAATTCTGTCTTCTCGTTTAACGATGTTGTCGGCGGGCTCTATACGACGGTTGTACCCGACACGCTTGCCACCGATCTTTACAAGGAAGAGCTTGACAACGACGTGCTATCCGTCGGACTGCTGGCCGAATTCAGCACCGCCGGTCATGCACTCACCGGCGGGGCCACCATTGACGTGGTGGATTATGGCGATCGTTGGACCATCCAAGACGGTAGCCACGTTTACGAACTGGTGGCCAATGGCCCCACGGCCATCGACGTCACGGTGTCATCGATGATCGTCGTTGATCTCGACTCGTTGGCAGCCAATGCAACCGTGGAAGATGCTTTTAACCTAATCAATAGCGCCACCGGCGGCCAAGTCAGTCACACCGTAGTTGCCGACCCCGACAGCGGTTTGGCTGCCGGTTATCGACTGGATTACGCTGGAATTCCCGTCGGCGCAGAACCCGTTTATTCGATCCTCCCAACCGATGGCTCCGAAGCCGCTGGCGATCTCGGCGTTTTCAGCCAAGACACAAGCGGAACGGGTGTCGTGACGGGTACCATCCGCACACGAGCTCTGGCCGATCGCTTCTTTATCACGGAGGACAGCGGCGTCTCATTGAGCGCCGGTCTGCTGGCTGACGATATGGAAGTGTCCGCTTCCTTTGGCGGACTGGGCTTAGCCATCGTCAACGGCGATTTGAACGTAGCGGTCGACAGCTCCATCTCGTTAATCGACCCAGGCACGGGAGTCAACGACAACGGACGACTCACACTAACCGAGATTTTTGATAATTCGCTCGGCGACATGATTGATTTCCAGATCCCCACCATCACCGGCAGTGGCCGCCTACCGCTAATTGGCCAATCTGAAGGCTTTGACATCAACGGAGTTTTGGGCATCGACCCGAATCATCCCTACACCGAAGCCGAGGACATCATACAACCTATTTTGATTGAAGATGGACCTGAAGTTCATATCTCCATCACCAGTAACCCACTGAACATCAACGTCACAACCAATCAACAATTCGATGATATTATCGACGGCTTTCAACACTTCAGCGTCGATTCAGTCTGCGACGGCATCCAGCAATTAATCAGCCTGATTCGCGATGCCGACATCGACGTGTTGAACAAGGACTTGCCACTCATCAACAAAAGCGTCAATGATCTGATTGAGGTTGACGGAATCCTTCAATCAATTGTCGACGTACTTTGTGCCGATCCCGAACAGCTCAAAACCCAAGTTCAGACGATTGTCGACGAGGAACTCGACAAGGCGGATGCGCCTCTGGGGGCCATTCCCAACATTTTCAACGACTTGGATGCCGATCAACAAGCCACCATCACCGAACTTCACAATGCATTGATGTCGGCACTGGGCCAAGCGAATCTCTCCGATATTCCCTCGCTCCTCGCGGGTGTCGTCAGCGGATTCAACAGCTTTATTGAGAGCCTGCCACCGGAAGTTGATTCCAGCCAACTGTCAGCGGTCATTTCCAACATCGACAATTTGCTGCCGTCCGCCGATGGTATCGAAGCCACCGTGGAAGATCTACTTGGACTAGCCCCTGGTGATTTCCTCATCGAGTTCATCGACGCCGACGGCGATTTATTGACCCCCGGCTTGGCAGCCGTCGCTCGACTCACACTGGGCGTCAACCACTCCGAGACGCTACCGCTTGATTTCGACTTTGGTGACGATATCCCCGTCGACATCGAAACCGGAGGTGATCTATTGGTCGAGTTGGGTGGCGAACTGCAACTTGATTTTGGCGTTGATCTTACCGAAGGTTTGGATGCAGCCGATCGCGGATTCCTGCTTGCGTATGACAATATGACGACGCAAGGAACCGCGGCCAAGCTAACGGCCAAAGTGGAAGCCACCGGACTGAACATGGATATCGTCGTGGGTGGTATCGGCGGAGCCAACATCGTGTCAGGCGGGCGAGTTGAACTGAAAGATCTCCACACATCGACCACCACCCCCACCAATGCGAACGGCGCAACAACGAATTTCACCATCCCAACA
Organism: Pirellulaceae bacterium; assembly: GCA_029243025.1. Taxonomy (NCBI): domain Bacteria; kingdom Pseudomonadati; phylum Planctomycetota; class Planctomycetia; order Pirellulales; family Pirellulaceae; species Pirellulaceae bacterium. The sequence continues at coordinate 77,689 of JAQWSU010000049.1, forward strand.
CCCGTTCCCGGTCCCGCCCAGGATTTGGCCTTCGTCAGTGTGGATGGCGTCGTTCAACGTAGCGACGCCTACACGCTCAATGTGGCGGGAAACCAAATCACCTTTACCAGCGCTCCTGCCGCCGGCCCCGTCATTGTCCACTATCCTGATGCCAGCAACGCTGCTTCCTTGCGATTGGATCTGGTGGATGCCGCAAGTCCAGGTGACAGCCTGAAAATGGTTCCCTTCAGCGAGCTATTCGATGCGGGTGACGGTTTATCCGTCGGTGATTTCCTCGATTTCTCTGGGATCGACGGCATGCTTGGCGCTCACCTCCCATTCAATATTCCTCTCGTCAACCCATTTGATGTACGTGGCTTTATCAACCTCAGCGACCTAGGGGATTCCAATAGTTTCTTCTTGGAATTCCCCACAGATCTTTCGTCATCGCTGTCAACCGCCGGCAGTGCTGACTGCGATGTTCCGGGAATGGTATCAGGGATCCAAACCTTCCTCGACGTACTTGACGTGAGTCTTCAAAGCGAGGTCATGCAACAACTGCCAATCGTCGGAGACATCACTGCACCTGGAGGTTTCTTTAGTGACGTACGCGACGTGATCGATACCATGCTGCTGGCACTTGCCGACACAGACAGCTTGCGAAACTTCCTCTTCGAAAACCTGGGCGAGGGAACTCCCGCCGGTACGGGTGCGAAGCTAGACATTCTCCGCGATGCAAATGGAATGTCAGTCAACACACTCGCCGAAATTGGTGACTTTTCGGATCCGGCTCTCGCCAATCAAGCGGTTTTGCCCAGCTCCGGAAGCTCTTGTGCAGCCGTCAAGCTGCGAATTGGCGACTCGATTACACTTCCCGTCCAATTTGATCTGGGACTGGACTCTTTTGTCTTCGATGTGGAAGCCAGCGGCGGACTCGACCTGACGTTGGATTATGATATCGAAATTGGATTAGGGATCGACAAGGCCAAGGGCATCTATTTCATTCTCAATGATGATCCGGCTGATCCCGAAATCGAAATCAGCCCGTCGGTCACGTTACAAGACGGCACCTCGCTCACAGTCGACCTGTTTTTCCTTCGCGTTTCGGCCGAGGAAAACCCGAACGGTGATCCGTCAATTAAGACCGGGCTGACCGGATCGATTGATTTAAACATCAACGGCTCCACCGGTACTCCGTCCGAGCTACCGTTGGGCGACATCACTTCGACACCGTTTGCCGACTTGTTCGATCTCGATCTGAACGTCAATGCCATCGTCGATCTGCAACTCGAAGGAGGGACGACTGACCCGAATCTGCCTTCGGTCAAGGTGAACTTCTTCTTGGACTGGCAATTCGATGCCAATTTCGGCGATCCAGATCCGTTTGAAGGAACGCTAAACAGTTTTGGCTTCGATGATTTCCGGATCGACCTGGGAGGCTACGTCGCACAGGTGCTGCAGCCGATCGTCGCACAAATTGACGAATACCTGCAACCGCTTGATCCATTGCTGGAATTCATCGGGCTTGAGCTTCCGATCATCTCCCAAGTTTCCGAACTGCTTGGTCAAGGCCCTGTGACGGTAATCGACGTAATCAGCCTCTTCGGCGAGGGCGCGGATTCCGTCGCCGAGGCACTCGATATCGTGCTCACGATTCGAGAAATGATTGATCGCATTGGCAATTCCCCCTCCGACTCCTTTGAAATCAGTTTCGGTAACTTCGACATTTTGTCCACCGGAAAAGATCCACGTGATGAAAATGCCGATATCTCACCCAGCGAAGATGGCGGCACGATTACTGGCGAAGAAGACTTGGACGACAAAATTGCCGACGCCGAGGGCGACAACTCAGCTGAAGGGTTCTTTGCGGGGATCCTCAGTACGCTGCGTGAAATCGGCATTGAGTTCCCGCTTCTAGATGATCCTTTTCAGGCTTTCAATCTGCTGATGGGTCAACCCGTCGACTTAGTGACTTATGACTTGCTGGGCACCGAGGAACATGACCGACTGGAAGCCGGCTTCGATTGGGGCATCAGCCTCGGCATTTTGACTCCGCCTGTGCCGCTTTACGCCAACATCTTTGCGGGCTTCGACGTCTTCTTCGACCTTAAAGTGGGCTATGACACTTATGGGCTTCAGACCACGGGCAAGGCCATCGACGGATTCTATTTTGGTGACGACCGCCCGTTATTTGGTATTTCGGCTGAATTTGGTGCCGGGGCGGAGCTGAATGCAGGTCTCATTTGGGCCGGGGTTCAAGGCAAGTTGGCTGCCGATGTGGGCGCGGGCTGGAACGAGGTCGTTGAAGACGACAAAATGCGTTTCGAAGAGATTGCCCAGCGACTCGGTCAAGGAATTGAATGCTTATTCGAGTTACGCGGCAGCATGGACGCAGTGATTGAAGCCTATGCAGGTATGGGCATCAACATCTTTGGCGCGAAAATAACGATCTTTGAAATCTTCATTGATATCTTCCGGGCGACGGTATTCGAATTCACCGCCGGATGTCCTCCTTTGCCGCCACCCGAACCCGCTCGCATGGTTGGCAACGAGTTGACCTTGAACATTGGACCGGACGCACCGTACCGACAAGCGGGCGCCGAAGACGGCGATGAGGCAGTCTCCGTGGAATACGATGCGGACGTTGACCAATACATCGTGAGCGGATTTGGTGTCATCCAAGAATTTGCGGGTGCCTCCGTCTCGTCGATTTCCGGCGACGGTGGAATCGGTATCGACGAAATTACGATTGACGCCTCTGTCGTCATCCCCGTCATCCTATCTGGCGGTAGCGAAGACGATGTCCTGGTCGGCGGTTCTGGACCGAATGTATTGCAGGGTGGCCCGGGTGTCGACCGACTTACCGGACGAGAAGACAACGACACGCTTTACGGCGATGACGGCGACGACACCCTCCTGGGTGGCGGCGGTGATGACCTCATCGAAGGGGGTGAAGGAAACGACCAGATTCGAGGCGACGATGGAAACGATACGCTGCTCGGTGGAGATGGTGACGATGATCTTTCCGGCGGCCAAGGAATGGACACGATCAGCGGTAACGATGGCGACGACCATCTTTCGGGTGGTCCCGAAGGCGATTCTCACTCCAACACCTTAAGCGGCAATGATGGCAATGATGCGATCGAAGCCGGTGGCTTGGGAGACACCATCTTCGGCGACGCAGGCGACGATGTGATCAACGGCAACAGCGGCCCGGATATCATCCACGCCGGAACCGGCAACGACATCGTTCTTGCCAATGGCGGTGCCGATCAGATTTGGGGGGACGACGGCAATGACGACATGGACAGCGGCCTAGGCGATGACATCTTCTTCTTCGATACGGTTGGCGGCGCGTTCGAAGTAGACCGCGTGCAAGACCTTACCAACGGTGGACTCGATCGGCTTGACTTCTCCCCGTTAACCGCCAGCGATCCCGTGTCCGTTAATCTACTCAATGGCAAAGCCTCCCACACCAATCGTCGTGTCGAAATCTCGGTGCCATTCGATTTCGAAGACGCCACCGGCGGTGCCGCGGATGACACATTTTATGACAATCGTCGCAACAACACCTTCCAGGGCAATGACGGCAGCGACAAGTACTTCTTCCATCGGGCCGACGGGCTTAGCAACGCCACGCACATCGACACTATCAACGAACAGAATGACCCAACAGGTTTGCATGACGAGATCAACTTTGCCGATCTGCCCGTAAGCGATCCACTCGTGGCCGACGTTTCTGCGGCTGAAACAGAACTGGCGGGAGTCACGATTGCCGTCCACACGACGCGGACCCTCGTGACCGCCTCGAATGGACAGCGTGCATTCATCGAAGACATCACTGGTGGCGCTGCCGATGATCTGATTCACGGCAACGACGCCGACAACCTTTTAGTCGGCAATGCGGGAAGCGACGAAATTTTTGGAAACCCCGGTGGCGATGAGATCTATGGCAACGCTGGTAGTGACACGATCGAGGGTGATGCGGGTGCTGATGTCATTTTTGCCGGAACGGGTGATGACATTGCGTATGGCAATGGCGGTACAGATGAAATCCATGGCGGTCCAGGCATTGATTACATCGAAGGAAATAGCGGCAGCGATACGATCTACGGCGACGCCGGCGATGACGACCTGTTTGGCAACATTGGGGCGGACAATATCTATGGCGGCACCGGCAATGATTTTGTCTTTGCCGGTAGCGGGGATGATCATGCCGAAGGCAACGCCGGCTTCGACACCATCTTCGGTGAAAATGGCAAAGACACGATCCTGGGCGGCACAGGCGAGGATCGTCTGTTCGGGATGGCTGACGATGATACGATCGAGGGTGGACCCAGTCGTGATTTTATCCTGGGTGACACGGGCAACGACACTCTACTTGGCGGATCCGGTGACGACTTCATCAGCGGTGGCGGTGACAGCGGCAACCAGTCGCTCGATCCGTTGGCATTGACACTCAATGACAACGATTTTGGTGACCGCATTTTCGGCGGCGACGGACACGACTTCATCGTTGGCGGCTGGCCAGTCGGATACAGCGCCTTGCAGGAGCTCGTCGGCAATCTTTTTGTCGACATGTTTGCCGAAGCAAACGCACCACCGCGCCCGATGATTTTCACGCCATTCGATTCGCCGCTGAATTTCATCGATCTGTTTCTCACTCCCGGAACGTTTACATTCCCTCGTATCCCCGGTGGCGACAGCACGGTTACCTTTCAGTCAGGCCCCATCGCCGGATCGGACCAGGATGATTTGATTCACGGTGATTTTGGCAACGATCTGTTGGTTGGCGACGAGGGTGACGACTATCTCTACGGAGATTGGGGAAATGACGTGATGTTCGCCTATCAAATTAGCGCCACGGAAGCGACGCTTCCCAATACGACCGACCGCCTTGAAGGTGGCCCGGACAACGATTCGCCCATGTGCGGCACCAACGGAGAGAACCTGTTTATCGGCGGCAGCTCCGAACAAAATCTCGACTATATCCTCACTCATCCCGGCGCGCCGTTCGCGAGTCCGATCTCGGGTGGATACACGTTCGAAACGTGCTTCGACGAAACTCCGGAACTACTCGACAATTTACCGGTCGAAATCCACGGCCAAAAATATCGCGACAACGACGGCGATGGCGTTCAGGGCCCGGAGGAAAATGGCATGGACGGCTGGACCATCGAACTTCGCGATATCGATGGCAATTTGCTCGCCAGCACGGTAACCACAAGTGTGGATTTGAATGAGGATGGAGCCATTGACCCCTTCACCGAATCGGGACTTTATTGGTTCACGGATCTGGAGGAAGAAGAAGACGGCAATGTCGAATCCATGTTGGCAGGCATTTATCTCGTTTCTGAAGTCTTACCCATTGGCTGGAACCAAACGCAACCTGTCCCTGGATATGAATTAGCCTTGGACTCAGGCGACGTGGCTCAAGCGGTTGAATACAACTTTGGGGGAGATCCCATCCTGGCTTACACGTTGGCCCTCGATTCAGGACTCTTTCCTGAAGATGTTGAAATTGCCACCGAGGTCAACTTTGGAAACATCGAGTTATCCACGATTATCGGATTCAAATGGGAAGATCTCGACGGAGACGGTATTCGAGATCCTGAGGACCCCGGTCTTCCGGGTTGGGAAATCACTCTCCTGAAAAACGACCTTAGTTTCAGCGAAACCGTCACCACTGACGCGGATGGTCAATTCCGTTTTAACAACGTCGAGCCCAATGAGTTGCCCGTTGAATGGGCTCTGCTCGAGAATCTCCAAGCGGGATGGCAACCCACAGCACCTGCAAGCGGACTCCATGTTTTCGACGTCGGTGTTGCCGAGACAATCGACGAATACAATTTCGGAAACGTCCAACTGGGGGCAATCAGCGGAACCAAATGGCACGATCTTGACGCTGACGGAATCTTCGACGAAGACGAAATCGGGATCGCAGGATTTGAAATCTATCTTGACGTAAATCTCAATCGACAATTTGACGCTGGAGAACCGGAAACGACAACCGATGGAGATGGCAACTACACCTTCTCATTACCAACGTTCGACATCCTACCTGGCATTTATGTGGTTGCGGAAAAACCGAGCGCCGGCTGGTATCAGACCTACCCCGGCGAAGCCGAACTGGGTCTGCATATGGTCGAAGTCACCTCGGGATCAGTCTTCACCGACCTGAATTTCGGCAACTATTCCAAAGGAACGATTTCCGGTGTTAAATCCTCGGACCCGAATGGCGATGGCGATCTGAGTGATGGAGCTCCCCTGCCAGGATGGACAATCTTCCTTGATGAAAATGACAATGGAATTTTGGACGATGATGAATCATGGCAGATCACGGACATCAACGGATTCTTTTCGTTTCCCGACTTAGAACCGGGTGACTACATAATCGCCGAAGTGCCCCAAGATGGTTGGGCACCCACTTATCCGGAACCGCACGTAGATTCCGGGCGGCGAGAATATCGAGCCGAACTCAAATCGGCATCACTGTTCCTCGCTATTTTCGGCAACGCTCCGTCGATCGACATCGAGGGATTCAAATGGCACGATTTGAACGCAGACGGCATTCGCGACGCGGACGAACCCGGCCTGGCCAATTGGACGGTCTACCTCGATCTGAATCTCAACGGTGAACTTGATTTCAATGAGTTCAATCAGCCCGACGAACCGACAGCGGTAACTCGTTTCGACGATCCGTCCACGGAACAGATTGACGAAACGGGCCAATACTCCTTTAACGATCTTCCGGTGGGCACCTATGTGGTCGGTGAAGTGCAGCAGGACGGCTGGCAGCAAACGTATCCCGCTCCACCTAATGGAACTCATCTGATCTCCGATAATTCCGAACCGCCATACCAACTTGACTTTGGCAACGTGCGCACGGCCAGCATCTCAGGTTCCAAATGGAGCGACGTGGATGGTGACGGTGAACGCCAATATTACGACAACATCCCGAACAGGCCTCAGGGTGACGTCGGCTTGGCCGATTGGGTCATCTACCTTGACCTGAACGAAAATGGAATTTTGGATGCCAACAACGAGCCATTCACCACAACAGCCAACGATAATCCGGACACCGAGGAAGATGAAACAGGACGATACACGTTCGACGATCTTCTCCCCGGATCCTACGTGGTCAGGGAAGTGTCTCAGTCGGGATGGATCCAATCGTATCCTGGCAAAATCACCAACAAGCCGCACCAAATTTCACTCGAGCCTGGCGAAGCTTTAACGGAACTCGATTTTGCCAATGTTGAGTCGGCTGATATCGTTGGACGCAAATGGCTCGATGCGAATGCGAGTGGTCGCCAAGAACAGGGTGAGCCGGGCCTTCCACGCTGGACGATTTACCTTGATCTCAATCTAAATGGGCAATTGGACATCAACCCGTTTAATCAAACACCCACCGAACCGTACCAGTTGACCGATGACAATGGAGACTACCGCTTCACCCATCTTTTGCCGGGCACCTATGTGGTCGCCGAGGTCCCCGGGGCGCATCCCTGGCATCAAACCTATCCAGACGCCGCTAACCTCAACCGTCATGTCATTCAACTAACAGCCGGCGAAACGATCCGAGCCGTTGACTTCGGCAACCGTCGATTTGGGGATTGTGACAATGACGGACGGGTTCACCAGCGTGAACTGGTGCAATTTGCGGAGGCATTTCACTCGGAAGTTGGCGATCCCAATTTCGGCAAGCCGGGCATTGGTCAATACAACATCTGCTTCGATTACGAATTGGATGGTGATGTCGACTTTGCCGATCTCTACCAATTCCGCCTGGCATTATCGCCGGCGCTACCCGCCACGATCGCCGCCCAAGTGCCTGCCCCCCCCGAACCAACGCCACCGACACCCTTCGCCGATTCGGATGGGCCGGTTGTCAAGCCGACTTGGGACGACGTCCCTGTACCACTCGCAGCGTTGAGCGATCCTTGCGAGACCGATCTCTGCCTCACACCTCCCGGAGAACCGGGACAAGGGGAAATCCATGGCTTCAAATGGCTTGACTTGAATGGCGATTCACGCAGAAATGACAACGAGCCGCCACTGGCAGGCATCACCGTTTACCTCGACCTGAACAACAATGGTCGACGTGATCGACTGCCGTTTAATGGTGCCCTCGCCTGGGAGCCCTACGATATCACCGACCCAGCGGGAGCCTATGACTTCTACGAACTGCCGGCCAATGATTACGTCGTTCGTGAAGTGATAAGCGACAGCCTCATTCAAACCTACCCCACCCATCACCAGCTTGTGTCGACCTACAACCCGTCGACCATTTTTCAGTACGATCCGGACACGGAACGGGCTGACCTGTTCGCCACCGTCAATATCGACCAATCGCTGGCAGGATTATCCTACTCAACGGCAGATGAGCGGGTTTACGGCATTACCGATGATGGTCAATTAAACGTCATCGAGGAACTCCGTGGCGTCTCGCGCACGATCGGCCAAATTGGTTTTAGCCGGCGTGAATTCATCCCCGTATCCGTTGGCGAGGGTGATGTCGCCATCGACGGTAATTCCTTCAGCCTACCGAATGCAGACTATACCGCGACAACCTATTTTGTCGTTGGCGCCGACCAACCCTTGGAAAACCACATTTTTCGTGCGCAACTGGACTACACCGGATGCCACGACGATCCAAACGCACTCCTGTCATGTCTTCCTGCTTTATCGATTGGCCAAGACTTGGGGCGACTGTTCGACCAACTGGAACTCCATGACCTATCTGGCGCGACCGTCGATGGAAAAGGCAACCTGTTTGTACTTGCCTTCCAACGAAACAATCTTCCCGCCGTGGCTGGCGTGAATGTAGATACCGGACAATACGTAGGTCCTTACACGATTCCCGTCGAAGACAATCAACTCCAACTGGGTGGTATCGATTTTGACCCCGTCACGAAGCATATGCATGGCGTGATCAGCGGCTCCGACAACAATTGGTATTTCACCATCGAGCCAGGAGGACGACTCCCTGAAATCACGGTCCGCCCCGTGCAACAAGACGATCAATCTGACCTGCAATTCATCCGCACCGACGCACATCGACTCTTTTTGGATGCAGACGACGTGGTGGACGGCGCTGACTTCGGCAATTTCGCCGAAGCCTCAGGATCAATCCATGGTATCAAATGGGAGGACATCGATGGCGACGGGCGGCGTGGCCCCAACGAACCGCTTCTGCCTGGCTGGACGATCTACCTCGACTTGAACAACAACGGAGTGGCGGATCGGGGCGAACCGTCCCACGTCACCAACGACGACCCCGACACTCGCACTGACGAAACCGGCTTGTATTGGTTTACGGATCTGCCAGCGGGAGAATACACCGTGGCCGAGGTTCCGCAAGATGGATGGATGCAAAGCTACCCGTCCAATCAAAATTACTGGAACTTTGAGAATTACGAAGCCGGGACTCGATTTGAATCCGGCGATACCTTTGAAACCTCAGCGGATGACGGCCAGGTAACCACGGTGGCGGTACAACCGTTTGTGTTCCAAAACGGCGAGCAATTCGCAGGTACCGTCGTGTTCGACAGCCAGGGAACTGCCGGCGGAACGGGCAGCGACATTAGTCTGAATTCTGCCAATCTTTTGTTTGATTTTGCCCCAACAGTCAGCGGAGCGTCACTGCTGTTCGGCGATTTTGGTGGCAACAGCAATCTTTCCATCAACGGTGAATTCGCTTTCGCAGAAGAGCTGAGCGATCTGCACAACACGACCCTTGGTGGCGTTTCCGTCTCCGTGCAATACTTCGACAACACACACGGCATTCTGCAACTGAACGGCAACGTCGATTCCTTCGCAATCGGCGGCCAAGAACTATGGATTGACCGCTTGTGCGCACGCCTGGCACACACGGACGATACACCTGACGCCACCCATGTGATCGATCTTTCTTTTGGCGAACGGATCGACAACGTCAATTTCGGCAACATGAAATTGGGCGAGATACATGGCCGCAAATGGCATGACCGCAACGGCAATTCAGAACCTGACGAGGGAGAATATCTCGAAGGCTGGACGATCTATCTCGATTTAAATGGCAACCATCGCTACGACGATGGCGAACCGTCGACGGTCACCGATGCCCAAGGCCGCTACTGGTTCACCGGTTTAAAGGACAACACGTACACAGTCGGTGAAGTCGTACAACCAGGCTGGGAACAAACCTATCCCGCCTCACACCCCGGCAAGGATCTCTTCCAATTTGAGGATGTCGCCCCAGCAGCGAACTACACGTTCGGCCAGAAATTCAATATTTTCGCTGCCGCAGGTAGTGCAGCGTCTGTCACCGTCGGACCATTCGTCAACTCGGGGGGCAACACGACAACAAATGGCACCATCAGCGTCTTGGAACAAGGAGTCCCCGTCAACCAAGCGTTGAGCATCAATAATGCCACCGCCGATTTCCAATTCGGCGAAACACTGACCGGAATCACGTTGTTGTTCAGCGACCTGGGAGGTAACGTCAATCTCCGAATCAACGGCCAGCTAGAAAACCCGGGCAGCATGGCGAGTCTGAACAACACGCTCGTCGGTGGATCGCTGGTACAAGTCAACCAACTGACCGACAACATTGGCGTGCTAAACATCAGCGGAGAAATCACCAGCTTCGCCGTTGGCGGACAAGAGTTCTGGATCGACAATCTGATCATTTGCGGCCAACCTATCCCCGGAACAGGCGTGCATACCGTACCTGTCAGGGGTGACATCCACCGAGAAATCGATTTCGGCAATCGTCGACGCCCCGCCAAGATTCACGGCACAAAATTCCACGACCTAGATGGGGATGGGGTTCGCGGTCCCAACGACCGAGGAATCCTGAACTGGCAAATCTATCTGGACAACAACAACAACGGTCAATATGACGAAGGCGAACCTCTTGAAACCACCAATCAAAATGGCGAATATTGGTTCATGAATTTAGAGCCGGGCCAATACATGGTTCGTGAAGTGGAACAGGATGGCTGGACCCGAACGGCACCTCGAGTCACCTTCACCGACAGCCAACATTCGGCAGGACAACTACCGATCGCTTTGGCCTCTGGCGACCTTGATGGCGACGGCACGGTGGATCTTGTCGTCGCAGATCCAGGTACGGAAAGCATCCAGATTCTGACTGGCCAGGGCGATGGCACTTTCTCTGCTCCGACAACGATCGGCACTCCCACCCTTCCATCGGACCTGACATTAGTCGATCTCGACGATGACGAAGACCTTGATATCGTCGCCGTGTTGCCGACCAGCAATGAGTTGTTCACCCTCTTTAACGCGGGCGATGGTTCCTTCGCCACCAGTCACTCGATGGACACCGAGGCGTTCCCGATGACCATCATCTCTGGCGATTTTGATGGTATCAACGGGGCGGACATTGCAGTTGGACATGGTGCCAGCGATACCACCACCGTTTACCTAAACAACGGCTCAGGCAGTTTCGAAGATAGCTTGAACCTCATCACCGACGCACCATCTCTGGATTTGGCCGCCGCTGATTTCAACCACGACGGACGACTTGATCTGGCGATACTTGGTCAAGCAAATCGTCGCATTTCAGTCTATGTCAACGAATACGATGTGGAAAACGCGGCCTTGTCATTCGGCCTTGGTGCACAACTGACCGTCTTCCCCAACGACACACGACTTGCCGTTGACGACTTTGATCAGGATGGAAATCTCGACTTTGCCACGACCAGTTTCTCAGAGGGTTTAACCAGCGTATTCTTTGGCCTCAGTTCGGCGGCAGAACTCACTTACGGCCCGGGATTCTCCTTAGCCGGAAGCATTGCCCCGATCGGAATTTCCACGGGCGACCTCGATGGAGACGGCCTGCCTGATCTGGTCACCACGGACCGAGGCAGTGATGACTTACGGATTTTCTTTAGTCACGGCAACCGCAGCTTCAGCGCCTCGCTCAGTTATGACGTGGCCAAACAGGCCCAATTCGTTTCTTTAACCGACCTCAACAACGATGGATTCCTGGACATTGTCAGCGCTGATACAAATTTGACACAACCCGGTGTGACGACACTGCTCCAGGGTCCCCGCGACGGATACCTAGTCGACATCAACTACGAAACACCCGTTCACATGGACCTGGACTTCGGGAACTTCCGTAACGGCCGCATCACGGGTCGTAAAATCCACGATCTAGACTGCAACGGCACGCTGATCGGGACGGAACCTGGACTCGATGGATTCACCATCTACATCGACCTTGATGACGACGGCCTTCACGATTCGGATGAGCCATTCGGCATTTCCAACCTGAATGGAGATTATCAGATCACGAACATTCCACCCGGAACCTATAGCGTCCGCGAAGCATTGTTCGACGACTGGGTACAAAGCACACCCGTGACGGGGCGGCACATCGTCACGATCTCACAAAGCGGTCAGACCATCGCCGACGTAGACTTCGGCAATTTCCAATACACTCCGCTTCCCGATGGCAAGGATTGGATGTACGGTTTTGACGCAAATGACGTCATGTTCGGCGACAACAACGTTGCGAACCCCTGCATCCTAAGCCTCGGTGATAACGACCACCTCTTCGGCAATCGAGGCGACGATATCCTCCACGGCCAGTTGCGGAATGACACCTACTATTTCGAGTCAGCCATTGACACCAGTGTGGAGACAGATGTCATCGAGGAACTCGATGACGGCGGCACCAACGAACGTTGGGATGAAGGCATTTTCGATCAACTCCACTTCGATGGCGTTCCCGAAAAGTTATTCGACGGCGTCGGCGGCAACGAACCGATCATGATCGACATTTCCGGTGCTTCGCCTGTATTGTTAATTCCGAACCAGATTGCTGAACACACGAGCCCCGCCGGCGGTATCCACGTTGTGGTCACCCAACAAGCTGGCCAGTTCGATTTCATCGAACAGATGGTAGGAGGTCAAAGTGATGACACCCTCGTGGGCAACTCACGCGACAATCTCCTCGATGGCCGTTCGGGTTCGGACATCGAACAGGGTGCTGCGGGAGACGACACTTACGTCTTCGTTCCCGGAAATCCAGGTGACAATGATCAACTGATTGAAACAATCGGTAGCGACACCATCGACTTCAGCCGAATCCCGGATGCCGTCACCGTTGACCTTGGTACGCCACCCAGCTTCACGGTGGCACCGGTAATCGCCCAATGGGGGTTGCCACAACAAACGGTCGAAAGCCCGGTCCCAGGACTTTACGAAAATGTGATCGGCACCGTCGAGTCCGACATCATCCGCGGCAGCGATGCCAACAACCGTCTATTTGGCGGCGGCAACAACGACAGTCTCTATGGACTGGCTGGCGACGACGAATTAATAGGCGGCAACGATGACGACCAGTATCTGTTCGTGGACGGATTCGGCACCGATCTGGTTATCGAATTAGTTGGCGGCGGCACCAATGACATCATGGATTTCACCGCCGTAACAACTCCCCTCACGTTTACGATCGGCTCCGACATCAGCGTCACTGACGGTATCAACACGGCCACGCACGACGCGTTAGAAGTAGAAACCGTGCTTGGAGGCCTGAGCTTGACCGACACGCTTATCAGTGGCGATGGAGACAATTTCTGGATTATCGACGGAGTCGACACCGGCACGTTAAATGGCGTCGTATTCTCGGGAATTGAAAACCTTGAGGGCGGAATCGGCAACGATATCTTCCAGTTCCTCCCCGGAGGGCAACTCACCGGTGGCATCAACAGTGGCGACGGCAACGACACGTTTGACTTCAGCCTGGGCGGCAGCGTCGGCGGATTGGTCGAAGGCGGTCTCGCCAACGACACGATTCTCGGTAATGACGACAACCGACTCTGGACAATCACCGGACTCGACGCAGGTACAGCCACCGGCATCGGCAGCTTCACCAGCATTGAAAACCTCACCGGCCGGACTGGCGTCGACACCTTCACCCTGAGCGGGGGAACCTTAACGGGGACCGTTGACGGCGGTGACAATGACGACATTTTGAATGCCGACAACACAGCCAATCTTTTTACGCTCAACGGCCCCAATCAAGGCAGTGCGACCGGCATAGGAACCTTCTTATCCGTCGAACATCTGGTGGGCAACGATTCGTCCGATCATTTCGACATGGGAACTGGAAGCCTCTCAGGATCAATTGATGGTGGCCTGGGCGCTAACACACTGACTGCCAGCGATTCCCCGACCACCTTTACGGTCAACGCCCCCGACGCAGGCTCCTCAACAGACGTTCCAACCTTCAGCAACATCGGAAACCTTACCGGTGGCGTCCACTCAGATACCTACCAGCTCGACGGTGGAACGCTTTCCGGACTCATCGACGGTCAGGGCGGAACCGACAACTTGGTCGCCGACAATGTCGCTAATACCTTCACTTTGACCGGCACCGATACAGGAACCGCAACAGGAGTCGCCCTGGGATTCACCCACGTCGAAAACCTCACCGGCGGCAACCTCAACGACACCCTGATCATTACCGGCGGTTCCATTGCAGGTACCTTCCGGGGCGAAGCTGGAATTGACCTGCTCCGTGCCGACAATCTTGCGAACGTGTTCGGTACCATCGGCCCGAACACGGGCTTCGTCAACGGCGTCGGACTATTTGTCGGCGTGGAAACCCTCCATGGTGGCAGCATGCCTGACCGCTTCGTTCTTTACAACGGACCTTTCCAAGGTGAGATCGATGGCCAGGCCGACAGTGACTCAATCGTCGCTTTCAACCTCCCCACCATTTTCAACCTTACCGGAACGGATGCGGGAGACGTGGGCGGCAGCACAACCTTCTCCAATATCGAACATCTTCGAGGCGGGACCAACGACGACGAATTCCACGTTTTAGGTGGGACGCTAACAGGCGATTTAGACGGCGGCGATGGAGTTGACACCCTGTTCGCCGATGACACGCCCAATACATTCGAAATCACTGGCATCGATGCGGGTACCCTTAACGGTCTCCCCTTCGACAACATCGAGAATCTCCAAGGCGGAACCGACACCGACCAATTCGTCGTGAATGGGGGAACTCTCTCTGGCACAGCCGATGGCGGCGGCAGCACCAACTCCTTGACCGCAGACAATACGTCCAACCTATTTATTATCGACTCCGCGAATGGCGGTACGGTTGGATCCGTCAACCGCTTTGCGAACATCGAAGCACTGACAGGCAATGCTTCAACCGATTATTTCTGGCTTTCGGGAGGAACGCTTTCCGGCAACGTCGATGGCGTTTCGGGCACCAACTGGTTGCTCGGAGATAACATCCCCAGCGAATACACCATCGATGGTCCAAACGCGGGACAGGCAACGGGAATCACCAATGGATTTGCAAACATCTCCAACATTTACGCTGGAACCGATCCAGACACCATTACCCTAACCGAGACGGGAACTCTTTCCGGAAGCGTCAACTCCTCAGACGGCGATGACACCTTCGAAATCACCCCCGCATTGGGCATCCTACTGACAGTTGCCGGCGGCAACGGACTCGATGAAATGACGGTTGATGCTGGAGCCGGGACTCCAAGCATTTCCGCAACAGCCGTAACCGTCGCACCTGGTGGCGCGACGGTCAATTACAGCGACATCGAAACGGTTGCTGCCACCTGCGACGCCTGTATCCCGCCGTTACCGGCCTTGGTCGCCGACCCGACCACCGTGCCTGCTCAGCAGGTCACCGGCGACTCGAATCACGATGGCGTGTTCGACTCTTCCGATCTGGTCACGGTATTCTTATCCGGGGAATACGAAAACGATATCGCTCATGATTCGACATTTGAAGAGGGCGATTGGAATGGCGACATGGATTTCGATTCTGCGGATCTTGTTGCCGCATTCCAACGTGGAGCTTACCGCACACCGGTTGACGCACAACGTGACGACATCGCTGCCGCGGTAGACTTCTTCTTCGCGGACGAGGACGAAAAAGAAAAGAAGAAACCGCATGTCTTCCTCCCCTAAGAGACAAATTCGACCTTCAGCTCAGTAACCATCCGGACTCCGCATCCCGGGCGCGTCACCGCGGCTGGTTTCATCACCTGGCAGCCACAAATCCGTTACACTAAAGTAGGGGCCCTGTTGGCTTAACAACAAGGGCCGAATGGCTCGACGGTTCGGCAGCCTGCTGATTCCTTCCAACTCCAGCCACCTAGACCACGCCCTCGTTGCAACCCTTGATCGTGGCCAGGATCACGAGCACCTGAAATCGCGGAAACGAGTGATGAAAACAATCTTGCATGAGATATCCACCAAACCACTAACCAGGTTGGCAATCAGCATCGCCGTTCTGTTGGCAATCCTTCCACGCATCCCCTTGGCCGCCGACTTTGCCCACCCAGGCTTGCTCCACACGCAACGCGACTTCGACCGCATACGAGTTGCCGTAGCCAACCAACAAGAGCCGATTTACTCAGCGTTCAAGCTGCTTGTCGCAAGCCCACGCGCAAGCTCCGACTACAACTTAAGGGGCCCATTTCCCGAATGGGGACGAGCACCAAACATCCGTACCGGCGAAACGGTCAGCGATGCAGAGGCCGCCTACCACAACGCACTCATGTGGGCCATTACGGGAAAACAAGCACATGCGGACAAATCAATTCAGATTATCAATGCCTGGATGAGGTCCCTCAAAAAGGTAAGCGGAATCGACGGCGTTTTGGCTTCGGGTCTGCAAGGGTTTAAGTTTGCGAATGCTGCCGAAATCCTTCGACACTCAGATTCCGGCTGGTCCGATTCGGATGCAAAGCGTTGCGAGCAATGGCTGATGGAAGTTTGGCACCCAACAATCGAGCACTACGCTTACTTTGCCAACGCCAATTGGGAAAGTGCTGCCCTGCAAACCAAAATAGCAATCGCCGTCTACTGCAACGACCGGAAACTGTTCGAAGAAACGGTCCGCTATGCCGTAAATGGCGCGGGGAACGGCAGTATCCCTCACACGATTGTCTATCCTTCGGGCCAATGCCAGGAAACCACTCGTGCCCAACATTACGCTCAACTTGGACTCGGCTTACTCGTGAATGCGGCCGAGGTGGCTTGGAACCAAGGTGTCGATCTTTACGGATGGGACAACAATCGCATCCTGCAAGGATTTGAATACACAGCGAAATACGGATTAGGAGAGGACGTTCCCTACCAACATTACCTGGACCGGACGGGTAAATACGGCTTCGGCGGCCGCAACAATCAGTACGATCAAATCTCGACCATTAGTCGGGGTAACTTCTATCCGATTTTTGAACGTCCCTTGAACCATTACGTCAAACGAAGAGGGTTAAGCGTTCCCTACACAACTCGTGTTGTTGCCAGCAAACGGCCCGAAGGCTTCAATCACGACCACCTGGGCCTCGGCACCTTGACCCATTGGCGATCCCCAGCGCCCACCACCCAACCCGAGCGTCCTCCTGCCGTACCTGCCGGCCTCGTCGCTAGAACGACAGCCCAGGGTATCCGGCTTAGCTGGGTGGGTTCGGTAGAACCAATCAGCGGAACCGACGCCACCAGCTATCTCATTAAACGATCTAACACACCCGCCCCCCCATACGAAACACAAACTCAAACAACGAATCAGCACTTTGTCGACACGACCGTTGAACCAGGCAAGCTTTATCACTACATCGTCTCTGCAATTAACAACGTAGGACAGAGTGATGGCTCGTACCCATTGGCGACCACTGCGGGACTCCCCCTTCGTTGGTCAAATTCTGACGTGGGGAAAGTATCCGTTCCTGGATACGCTGAGCACAACGGAGAGACTTTTTCCCTGGAAGGGCAGGGGGCCGACATTGCCGGAAGACATGACTCCTTCCATTTCGTTCACACCCGCATGCGAGGGGACGGCTCGATTACCGCTCGTATCATCTTGCCGATGAGTTCCCAATGGACCAAACCGGGAGTCATCATGCGAGAAAGCCTCGATGCGGGCTCCGCTCACGCATCGGTTTTGCTGTTACCCCACTGGAAAGGCGCAGTCGTCAGCCGTTCGAACACCGATGGTGAAACAAGCACGACCGATCCAATTCCGATTGGCAAAGCGCACGTCATCAAAAAAAACCGGCTCATGACGCCGTATTGGGTCCGACTTGTACGAGCCGGAAATCGATTCACCGGCTACATGGGAAGCGACGAAAAAAACTGGCAACGATTAGGCTCCGTAGAAATCTCTGTAGGTAAAGACGTCTATGTCGGATTACCCGCCTGCTCCCAACTGAAAAATGTCACCACCACAGTCACTTACGATAACGTAAACGTGCCTGAATGAAGCCGATGGGACAGGGAACGCTCGAACCGATGCGGGGACATCCGTTTCAATAGCCGCAACCTTAATTGACTCGCGCCGAGCTATTTCAGCCTAAATCACAGCTCCCAACCTTTTCGGTAATCACGACGCAAATATTCATTCGCGCCATCATGATTTGTAAAGGCAAGTTGGTCGGAATCCCAAAGAAGTTTTTTCCGCGTGAGATCCTCCCGCAACTGCGATCGCAAGGCAACGTTACCCAACAGTACGGTTTCTGTCATCGGACCGGCCCAATTGAAGTTAGAGCCGGCAGCCGAACCGCCCTTGCAGGCAAGCAACCATTCCTCGTGATGCCCCGGTGATCGAGCCAACTTTTTGGGCGGCACACCGTACTGCTTCGAACGCTCATCCGGCAGCAGTCGCCAGGGTGTGAACCAGTCAGTCAGCAGAGCCCCATCCGTGCCAACCAGCAATATTCCATTGGTACCCATGACATCGCCTTCTTTCACGATATCTGGACGCGGCGGTCGTAAACCACCGTCGTACCAAGTCAGCCGTACAGGGTCCATTTCTTCGCGTGCCGGAAAGTCATACGTAATCATCGAACCCAATGGAAACGTTTCTCCATTCACGCGAGTTGAGCTCGCTTCGACGCTGGTCGGCGCCCCCAGTTTCAACGCTCGAAAAACGGGATCGAAAAAATGACAAGCAATATCACCCAACGCTCCCGTCCCAAAATCCCACCATCCGCGCCATTTCGTCGGGAGGTACGCTGAATGATAGGAACGAGCAGGTGCCGGCCCCAACCACAAATCCCAATCAAGCGTATCAGGCACGGGCGGTGTGGCCGCTGGGCGGTCAACTCCCTGGGGCCAGTACTCATCGAATAACCCGCGCGACGGTCGATCCGTCCAGATATGCACGGACTCAACTTGACCGATCGCATTGTCCAGCACGTATTCCTGCACAATCCGGGTGTTGTCAGACGCCTGCGCCTGATTCCCCATTTGCGTGGCAACACCAGCCTCTTCGGCTGCCTTGGTGAGTGTGCGCGCTTCCCAGATCGAGTGCGTCAACGGTTTTTCACAATAAACATGTTTCCCGAGTCGAATAGCTGCCATCGACGCATGAAAATGATGATGATCGGGTGTCGCCACAATCACCGCGTCAATTTCGGATTCCATTTCAGGCAGCATTTTCCGATAGTCTTGAAACCGTTTTGCTTTTGGATACCTGTTGAAGGAGCCCGCCGCACGCGCCGAATCAACGTCACACAATGCAACGATGTTTTGGGATTCGACCGCGCGTATATCACCGCCAGCCTGCCCTCCCGCACCAACAGCTGCGATGTTCAGTTTTTCGTTGGCGGTATAAGCACGAGCTGAGCCCGCCTTCAAAATCGTAAAAGCAGCTGCCGAGGCACTCGCGGTTTTAAGAAAGCTTCGACGATTAGTCGATCTCGCCATCATTCATGCTCCATTGGTTCTGGAAAGATTGATCAGTTCTTTCGGTAACGGGCAAGATTTGGTGATTGGCCATCCTCTGGCCGTTCAAACACTGACCGTTCCCAGCCGACATCATGATCATTAAACCGCTCGCAAGGGGAACTGCCAAGCGGTAGATTTTTCTAATCAATATCGAGTGAATCTTAAGATCGCCTGCGGAAGATCGCACCAAGCCAGACCATGCCGATGCCAATCAGCAGGAGACTATTTGGCTCCGGCACGAGCTGAGCAGCCGGTCGAACTCCCACTTCGAAGCCACCATCCTGGAACGCGACAACAAAGTCACTACTGTTGAATTCAGCGTCGCCATTCCAGTCGCCCTCGGCCCATCCTGAATTCTCGTCTTCAAGGTCTTCATATTCACCCACCTGAAACACGATGACAAAATCACTTGAATTGAATTCGCCATTGAGGTCGGCATCGCCCAGCCAAGTGTTTTTGATATCGCTTATCATAAAGCGATGGTCGGCCGTGTTAACAGAACCGTCCGAGTTGAGATCAAACCTGGGAGAACTTTCCCCACCGCGAATAGCCGCCGCCAACAAATCAATATCAGTAGCGTCAACTACACCGTCACCATTAAGATCGCCCGAATTTGGATTCAGCAGAGCAGCAACACCATTTTCAGCAATTTTCTTAATCGCACCGGAATCTAGTGCCTCATCCCAAAGCGCAACGTCATCAATAAAACCATCGAAACCTTCGACATGGTTGTGACGATTACCGATGTGCATGTAGCCGGATGGCGCAACAAACCATCCCTCATTAGATTCCCAACTGAGCTCTCCGTCCACATAGATTGACATCATCTCTTCTTCGACATCTGCGACATACGCCACGTGCTGCCATTCGTCGATTGCTGCAATCTCATCTCCCCACTGCCAACCACCGCCGGCCCTTGCGTAATAGGAATATTCACCCTGTCCGCCGAAGGGCCCATGTACGTTAAGGGCTGTCTCGAAGGTGTCACCTTCACGACTGGTAAGCCGCTCCATGGCGCCTTCTTGTCCCCGATCATAAATAAACATGGAGAGCGTGAATTCTTCCGAATCCAGGTCACCGTTCTCGTTTTCGATGAAGACATGATCCGTATCGAATTCAAACTCAAGAGACTTGCCAAATCCTATCGACTCTGGCACGTTGCTCGAATAGACAGCATCGATTAATTCACCATCGTTTCCGAATTCAGATTGATCGTCTACATTGTCGTCAAAGTTCCAATAGCCGACTAAATCAGCCCGGAGAGACGCTGAACAAACCACTAAGATAAATCCCGCAAGAGCACCCTTGAACGTATTCCGTAGTAGAAATGACATGGTTATGTCTCCATATTTACTTGATTCGCAACCGCATCCACCGTGACAAAGACCAGGCCGACACTCGCGTTAAACGTCGAAAACATTTGATTGGTCGCAATTATGATGGATCCCATCCAAAGATCAAGGATTTCCAGCCCGTCATTCATGACCTTGAGCGGATTTCCAGAAAAAGGCCGCTGCCACGCCTCACGCCGGCGCTAGCCGTGCTCTTTTTCCTGAACAGCGGCGTCAACGCCGACGAAGTAACGAGCGGTAACGCGCCACGCAGCTCGAATAGCTTTCACCACGCAAAAGATAAGATTAAACGGCAGAATGCCCCTTTACGGCACCCACAAGGCGAAAATCGATCAGCGATCGCCTGCCGATACACTTTCGTGACAAACCTTAAATCGCATGCAGGACCATGAAACCCGGCAAACTGAACGCCGTGGTGGTGGTCACGACCACATGCACCCTATACATCAGAGCGGCAATCTCTGAGCTCAGTTGCTTCGTCGGCCCCGTCCATAAAGCGATTGCCAAATCCACTCGCCACTGCGATAAACACCGCGCGACGGGCGGAGGTTTCCAAATACTAGATTCGGTTCACTGCGAGCTTTCATTCGCAACACCATAGAATTGACGAATCTCGTTCAGAACGTCATTTCGCCCATCCCATTTCTTGTAGATCAATCGCCCCACCAATTCATATTCCCGCCCAGCCACCGGTTGGGGGATAATCAATTGAACATCCCATGCTGGATTTGTATCGTCACCCTTGGAACTGGTACCACCACCGGAGGGCGAATGGGTGAAACGCAAATTAGGATTGGGGCGAAACAGATAGATCAGGACCATATCCCGAAACCGCCCATAGAAACAAGGTACCGCATAGCGTAGCGGGGACACGCTGGCAAACAGGGTATCGCGTTCTTCAAAATCAAGCACAGTAGAATTCTTTTCACTACAGACCGTGCTATCTCGATTGTGCTGTTGCGTACACAACTGTCGCCATAACGGTTTCACAAGCGTTGATTCCCCATCGATAAAATACATACTCTTGTTAAGTGGACCATTGATATAGGACGCCCAAAACACCCCCAAGAATCCGCCTACATAATCGCTTCGATGCGGAACACAACGGAAAGAGAAATCGATAGCGTTCGGCTCCCTCACCGTAAATCGACTCCAGCTTTCCACCTGAAATACCGGGGTAGGCCGCTGATAGAGTTCAACGGCCGCTTCACTGATTTGCTTGAGTGCCATTGGGGCGTAGCGAGGCTCGAAAAAGACTTCACGTTCTTCACGCCGTCGAGAGTCAAAGTAATGCTCAAGGTTCATGCCCGCATACGCGGGTACGAACGGATTGTCGGGCTCAGCCGTCGACGCCAGAGAAAAGATCCCATTGTAACCAGGTCGGTGGCTCACTCCATTTAGCTCTAGCGATCGATTCGTCCCCACAATCACTTTCAACTGTGCGGTCTCCAAGGTCGCCACGTCTTGGTCTCTGGCCGCCCCCCTTGGATCAACATTTTGCAAAAAACGAATCAGACGTTCAGGCATTTCACGTGACCGCCATTGCAAAAAATCAGCCTCACTTTGATCACGAGCGCGTTCATTTTTCGCGCGGGTTGGTGGCACCACAATCTCACCAAAGGTAATCGCCTCGCGTTTACGCTCCACAGCGACAATGCTTTCCTGACTCACGATCAGTGATACGCCAACGTTAGCCTCCACAATCGGAATCTTGTTTTCAGTCGAACGGTCAAGCACCGCCAGATCTTGTTGATTCGATGTTGACCCATATGCGGGGATCACGAGAAATTGCGCACCGTCCAAGGCCGGAATTTTGGCAAGCAGAGGATTCCAACGATCATTACAAATCAGAATTCCACAACGACCGTAGGGCGTATCGAAGGCGCGACTCCGCTTCCCTAATCGATTAAACCACCAACTGGGATCGTATCCTTCGTGAAACTGCATCTTCTGATATTTGCCGCAGATTTCACCGCTGTTATCAATAAAGACTGCCGTGTTGAAGACATCCTCATTAAGCTGCTCGGCAAATCCAAATACCAGGCAGAGATTTAGCTCGCGAGCCAGTGATTGGAATCGCCGAATCACAGGCGAATCGATCGCCACAGCAACATCCCTCATCTTCGATGCTGCCATCTCTTTTGCGATGATTTCGTTAACAATATATCCATCAAGACTACCTTCCGGTGCAACAGCGATTTTGGCCCCGCCGTTGGCTGCCTTGCGAAACCACGCCTCGAGCTGATCGGCATTACCCGCCAAATCCAGTTTCACGGGTTCAAAAGATATCGAAGCAACTCGCAGCGTTCTGGGGAGCTCTTCACAGCGAGACAACGAAGCAGGAAAAAACAGCAAGAGAACAACAAGTGTGCATAAACGCATCTTCGATCTTTCACGAAAAAGGGATGACCCTGCGACGTGGGTTCGGTATCCAATCAAGTTCAGATCAGCAAGAACCCAAATACGCACCTCGTTTTCCAAAGCGGTCGAGCGGCGAAAACCAGCGATTCGCCTACCCTCAAACATCCGGTAATCCCCAAGGTTCACGCCGCTCATAATCCAGCCAGGTGTTGGCTTCTTGATCCTCGCCACAGTTCCAATTTTTCGGATCCCATTGGAAACTTCGACCGTACCAATACGCCAAATTCCCCAAGTGGCAGATTGCCGCACTGCGAGCTCCAATCTCAACGTCAGCGACAGGGCGACGTCGATCTCGAATCGCATTTAACCAATCACGGTGATGGCCAGGCGATTGATACAAATGCACTTCCTTTTCAGCGAGCGGCTCTCGCGTGGCATCTTTTGGATCAGAGCTAAGATGCCCACGATCAACGCGCAAAACCCCCTCTGTGCCATGAAAGGTAATCCCACTCGGCCCACCGTGTATCATCTCGATCCCGTTTTCATAAACAAAACGAACCCCTGTCCCTGTAGACGGATCATCGGGAGGAATAATTTCCACCGGCCCCGATTGATCCATCCCCAAAGCCCACTGGGCGATGTCATAGTGATGAGCACCAATATCCGTGTGCCCCCCCCCGGAGTATTCGCGATACTGACGCCACTGTCCCCATGGCTTTGAAATTCCACCTCGAGCGCTTAACGCCGAATGATAAGCTCGCTTGGGAGCCGGCCCCAGCCACAAATCCCAATCCAAACCAGGTTCCAATTCCTCGGCGGGCAGATCACACCATCGGCTCGGGCCCCCAACACCGACCGTCACTTTCTGAACCTTTCCGATCCGACCGCTCCGTACGAACTCACAGGCCTGCCGAAATGGACCGAAAACATTACTTCGTTGCTGACTGCCCGTTTGCAAAACTCTTTCATGTTTTCGCACCGCGTCGATACATCGCTTTGCTTCCAGCAACGTGAGCGTGAGAGGTTTCTCGCAATAGACATCTTTCCCCGCCTGACACGCCTCAATAATCGGAATTGCATGCCAGTGATCCGGTGTGGCAATCAACACCGCATCGATATCGTCCCGCGCAATAACATCTCGAAAATCATTATAGGTTTTAAAGCCAGCATCGTGGGCACCATCCCCGTACTTTGCCAAGACTCGTTGCTTAGCCAATTGCCGCCGATTGGAATCCACATCACAAACTGCTGCAATTTGCACATCGCCAAACCCCAACAACGTATTCAGATGGTAACCGCTACACATCTTTCCTGTACCAATGATTCCCACAGAAAGACGCTCACTGGCCGCCGCGCGACCCGGCGCATTACCCAGTGCACTCGCAGGTACAATCATCGGCGCGGCGAACAGGGCTGAGTGCTTTAAAAATGACCGGCGACTTGTCTTGAGGCGATTTTTCATAAGACCATCTCAATTGGAAATGACGGGACTCGAAATCGTGAAGAGCACATTTTACTCAAATCATCACAGCACCTATGATCACCTTCCACCTGCGCTGATGCAACCACGATTCAATGAGGTACCCGCAGGAATTCTTCAGCTCAGATCTTCGCCCGATGCAACGCCGTCTCCCAAAATTCCTCCATCGCAAGCAAGCAAACGGTGTTTCGCTTTGTCCCCAAGAAATGGAACACGAGAGATCGCGATTGTCGCTTGCAGACAAATCCGATGCAAAATCGGCATGGCGACCCTGCTCAGGAGAGCAGCAAGGCCGACCGCTCAATAAGCTGGCTGGCGATCCGACGCGGAGGCGTTAAAAAATCAAATGTTGCCGCGTAAATTCACCTACGTAGCTTTACTGCGACACAATGCTACCATTGCTCCAATCACGACAGAATCGGTATCGCGTGGGGTGGATGCCGCAATACTTACTTTTTAGCTCCTTCTTTCCGCGAAACGATCCACAACCCTATAAATACAGTCAGCATGCACTTGCGGGGTAACCGATTAATGGTTCTACCGGAAGTGTTGGACATATTCCGCTCGAAAGCCCGGTTGATGACAAAACAGCAGGGATCTGCGACACCGTTCCTGGTCGCGTCCATCAATCTTGCGAATCGTTTCTGGCAGGAGAAAACCAATGAAAAAGGTCGTGATCATCGGCGGCGGTATGGGTGGCCTAACGTTAGCCATTGCCCTCAAGAAAAAAGGAATCACAGTTACCGTTCATGAAAAATACGATCACTACCAAAGCCAACGCACAGGGTTTCTGATCTGGAATTACGCGATCAAGATCCTGCAAGAGCTTGAAGTGCCTATCGATGAGGCAGGTGCGCCGCTAGAAATATTTGAAGTACACGGACGCGAAGGGCAGGTTATCTGCGAAATGCCTATCGGGGCGATCTCCCGCGAAAATGGCGCTGACAGCTATGAAATGAACCGATTGCGACTGACCCAAATCATGTCGGCAATGGTCGGCGATGATTTAAAACGAGGCCATGAATGCATTTCCGCGACAACATCCGGCGACAAGGCAATCGCAACGTTTGCGGATGGAAGCACCGATGAAGGCGATATCTTGATTGGATGCGATGGGGCCCACAGCGTCGTACGAAATTCAATCCACGATGGAGTCGAACTCAATATGATGAATTCCGGCGGATGGATCGCGGTTATCGACCAACACCCTCCAGCGCTTCAGGAAAATCGACATATGGACTTCTGGCAACCGGGCACCAAAGCCGGTGTGGCAGATCTCGGCCATGGTGAAGCCCGCTGGTACGTTGCGTTTAGCGATTACATTCCCGACGACAAGGCGCCCAAAAAAGATCAGATCACCAAAGGGATGAAGCAGGTCCCAGAAGTAATCCGCCAGTGCATGGAGATCACCGACGAGCGTCAAATGGTCCTTACCAAAGCCGGCGATCTGCTTGCGCTTGCCCCCTGGTACAAAGACCGCATCCTCATGATCGGTGATGCCGCACACGCAACCAGTCCTTATGCGGGCATGGGAGCTTGTGCTGCCATCGCCGATGCTCACTTGCTGGCCCAATTACTTGGTTCAGACACTCCGATCCAAGACACATTTCAACAATTCCAGGATACTCGCAAACCGATCGCGGATGCGATCATTGAGGAGTCGCGCCACGGACTCGACATGTCAACCTGCCGATCAAGATTACGAAACTGGATTCGTGACTGGGGACTCAGCCATATCCCAGAGAAACAGCTACATCAAGTCGTCGCCGACATGGTTACGGGCCACTAAACGATCCACGAACTCAGTGGCCGGCCCAAAGCGCCCAGAGACATACCCTGGAGCACCAGATATCTCGTCGGTGCAACTTTTCATTCGCCTGTTCCTCCAACCCGCGTCGGGATCTTCTACCGACAAAGTCGAATCCTACAACTTGCTTTCGCGCAAAAGTGGGTGATGCCAGCAACGAAATCCGCCGCCTTGCCAGGACATCGCATCGATCGGCGTGGTGATGACTTCGACACCTTCGGAGCGAAGTTCCTTGGCAAGTTCAGGCATATCTGCCCCGACAACCATCGTCTTCTCATCGAGCACGAGACCGTTGCAACCCAGTTTTTCTTCTGCGTCAGCAGCAGAAACATCGATTAGCTTCCAGCCCGACAGAAATTCCGGTATCCCGTCGACAAATGCGTCCCGACAAATGACAGCCAAACCTGGCCGTGGCGTGGCAAGTACGCAATCGAGATGCAGGAAATGACTACTGATGGGCACTTCATGAACTCGGTAATCGCTCCCCAAGAAATTCTGCAACCATTTCATCCCGGCCCGATTCGACGCATTCCCGGAGTGCCCCACATAGATATCATGACCCAACAGAAAGACATCGCCCCCCTCCAAAAATGGACCTGGACCATATCCACCGTTGTTGTCAGCAGGGAAAGGCTGTGGCTGTGGCATCGATAGCATCATCGCATCACTGTTACTAATCCGCTCACCCACAGTGCGCCGCACCGCGAAGCGTTCCTTCCGTCGATTGGGTTCATACATCGCCGTTTCGATAAAATTGGAACCGATGACCAGCATGGGATCGCGTGGAAAGGTCTGAAATACAGCATCATTGAGCCGCGCCAAGAACGCCTCTTCCGACGGAAGAAACTTCTTCACTTGATGCACGACAATGCCGCGATCTTTCAAAATCTTAATGATCGCATTGATCTGGGCGATGAACTTTTCATTTAACTCCGGATCAATTTGCTCGAGGCTTTTACCAGCGTGTTTTTCCAAAAACTCAATCGACGACTGCGGAAGAAACTTTTTGGGTGCTTCCGCTAGTTTCGTCGGCAAACGGACATTGGGAAATCCAACCACGACTTCCTTGAGTGCACCCCATTCGTGATTCACCCTAATTGATTTTTTGGACACAGGTTGCCCCTGCTGAGCAAATGCTGAAGAAACACCTCCGCCTAACGTCGCACCAACAGCGACCGCCGACGAGGCTTGAAGAAAACTACGACGCGACGAGATCATTTTGTTCATTTTTTATTCAATTTACAAATCAGAGCTTCATTTTCCAGGGAAGCAGTCCCTACTCACCGTTATCTACTGTGATTATTCCATAACGACTGCAACACAGCCCTACTATTTTCACTATCAGAAAGACTTAGAGACCGAAACGCCCATTGCGATCCATTTCCGTTTTCTCAGATTCGAAAACTTTTGGCCAAGTCGCTCCACCGTTATCAAGATCCACACCCCGATTATCCTCAAAAAACTTCCACCCCAGAAACCTCATCGCCCCAAACGATCATTGCCACGATAAACATGCTTTACAAGCTTTCAGTCTTTTGACAGCAAGATTCAATTCAAGTGAGCCGCACGTTTCCACCATTGCGACCAAGGGCTCTATTTCCGAGGCCGAAAAATCCGCTGCCTCGGAAGGCCTGCGAAATTTGGGGCATTTTTTATTGCGCCACCCTTGACGACAGCCCCGCGACTGCGGAATGGGTAACTAATGAATTAGTACAGATCGCCATGACGGCTTGGTGGAGCAGTCGCACTGCTCGCTCCCACGGCATGACCGCCTTGACCGGCAACTTGCGACGAGATCGCATCCGATTGTGAGACGCCAAACCCGCGCTGGACATCCTCGAGAATCAAATACAGGGACGGAATCAACAGCAGAATAATGGCCGTTGCAAATACGATTCCAAATCCGAGTGAGATGGCCATCGGAATAATGTACTGAGCTTGCAACGAGTCTTCAAAAATAATCGGCATCAATCCACCAAAGGTCGTCATAGTCGTCAGCATGATAGGACGAAATCTCCCAACTCCTGCTTGCGAGATGGCCTCGAACGCCGACTGATCCTTGCGGTAGCGATTCGCATAGTCGATCATGATCAAGGCGTCGTTGATCACCACTCCGGAGAGCGCAATGATACCCATCACGCTCACGATCGACAGGTCATAGCCAAGCAGGATATGGCCCAAAACGGCGCCAACAATGCCGAAAGGGATGGCAGTCAGCACAATGATCGGTTGAATATAGTTCCGGAAGGCGATGGCCAACAACGAATAAATAACAGCCATCGCGAGGGCAAAGTATCCCCACATCGATGACATCGCATTACGTCTTTCGGCGTTGCTTCCCTCGAATGTCCAGGTGACTCCTGGAAAGTCATCCCGCAACAGGGGCAGCTCTCTGTTTTCCAACGCATCCACAACCTGATTGATTGCGCGTTTGGGTTCGATATCCATGGAAACGCTAATCGACCTGCGCCCATCTCGCCGGTTAATGGCAGTGAATGCGACGTCTTTTTTTACGTCAGCCACATCTAAAAGCGGAACCTCCGTTCCGCCAGGAGTGCGAACGACCAGGTCTTCCAGGTGATGAATATCTTCTCGCTGTTCTTCAGGCAGCTTGACTCGAACCTCATTTTCGTTGGTTCCTCGCAGCAGCCGCAGCGCTAGTGAACCGAAAAACGCACCCCGCAGTTGCTCGCCCAGCCCTTCGTCCGTCAAGCCCAAAGCGCGTCCTTCCGGACGCAGACTAAAATCGTATTGGGCCTTACCTTTCCGGTAGTTGTCACTCACGTCGCTAACGTTGGCAAACCGTTTGGCTTTTTCGAGAAATACCATCGCAGCCTTTTCGAGAACTTCGATATCGCTATGACTGAGAGAAACAGTGATATCTCGTCGATAACCGCCAGGGCCTCGTTCGGCTTCAAAGGTAACTTGATCCACACCTGGTAGGTCACCGATCGATTCTCGCCACAATTCGATCACTTCATTCGCCGTCATATCGCGTTGATCGGGAGGCTTCATCACGATTTCAACATCGATAAAATCTTGGCCTCTGACATTGGTTTTGATGCCCTCGGCGACCTCGTAAAGATTATGTTCCTCGAACATTCGCACGCTCGCTTCGGTCACAACACGTGCAATCTCGGCGGATTGATCCTGCGTGGTTCCGACTGGCATCCGCACACCTGCCTCGATTTCATCGGCTGACACTTCGGGCATAAAGATCCAACCCATTCGCGCACTCGTGGCATAGGCCCCAACGATCAGCAGCAGAGCGAAAGCCAGGCAAGTGGTGACGTAGCGATATCGCAAAGCACAATGCAGCAACGGCTTATAGAGGCGGTCCACAAGTCGACTAAAACCGCGACTGAATGCTTGTTGGCCGTCATGAAAGCGTCCGCCCAGTCCTTGCTGCTGATGCCCAGCTTTCCGGACATGAGCGAGGTGGGCCGGCAGAATCAGAAGCGATTCAATCAGCGAGAGGGAAAGCACAATAATGACGACATAGGGCAGGGGGCCCCAAAATTTCCCCGTTTCACCGCTAATAAACATCAGCGGAATAAAAGCGACGATATTCGTCAAAATGCTGAAAATAACCGGTGAAGCGACTTCTCGCGCTCCCTGGATCGCGGCAACCTGAAAGTCACTTTCGGATTGACGCTTATTGTAGATATTCTCGCCGACGACCACTGCATCATCGACGACAATGCCCAGCACGACTAGAAAGCCAAACAGAGAAATCATATTGATACTAATTCCCACCACAGGCAAGAACAGAAGGCCCCCAACGAAAGAGACCACCATTCCCATCATCACCCAAAACGCAAGGCGTAATTCGAGGAAGAGAGCCAGGATCAGGAAGACGATCACCACTGCCATCACGGCATTTTTGAGTACTAGATTCAATCGGCGGCGAAATTCTTCGGCATTATTTCGGTCGATGCGCCACTTGACTCCGGGAGGCAACACCGACTCAAAATCTCGCATCGTATCTTCGACAGCATTCGCGATGTCCATTGGCGACTGCGAGCCAACACGGAAGATATCAAGTTCAACCGAAGGGGTTTGGCTGAACTGCGAATGAAAGCCCACTTCTTCGAAGCCATCGCGAATCGCAGCAATGTCACCGAGTGTGACCAAGGGACCGTCACGACCTGCCACGATCTCGATTTGTGCAAATTCATCCGCCCATTGCTTACGCGCTTTGACTCGGAGTAGAACCTCGCCAGCGTTGGTCTGTACGGAACCAGCCGCAACGTCCTGGCTGGATTCACGGATGATATTCGCAATCGCCGGTAACGTGAGTTTGTATTCACGCAACCGTTCTCGAGGGATTTCGATATGAGTGACATACTGCGGTACGCGGCTCAGTTCGACCTGCGTAATTTGATCGTGAGATTGCAGCGTGTCCCGCAATTGTTCAGCTAGTTTCCGCAACGTCCAGATATCGACTGGACCGTAAATCGCGACTTGCACAGCTTCACGCTGTTCGGATTGCAGGCGGACTTCCGGCTGCTCGATCTGGTCAGGAAACGTACGAATACGGCTGATGGCCTGATCAATTTCCTGAAAGGCCTTCATCCGATCTTCACCGGCAACCAGCTCGATCGTCACGTATCCGCGACCCTCACGAGCTTGACTTAAAATCCTCTGTATGCCCTCGACACTGCGCACTGCGTTTTCGATTGGGCGCAAAATGCCTTGCTCTACTTCAGCAGGCGCGGATCCAGGGTAGCTCACCCTGACGTCAACGATATCTAATTGGGTCTCTGGAAAAACTTCTTTCTGCACCATGACGGCGGCCCAAATCCCGCCTCCAAGCAGAATCGCCATCAATAGATTAGCTGCAATGGGGTTCCGAACCATCCAAGCGATAGGGCCCGCTCGTTGAGTATCCTGCTGCTGGCTCAATCCGTTGCCTCCTCAAGCGAGGCATCGCCCGACTTCGAGAGAGGATCAACTTTTCGGAGACCTACACCATTCGCGACCGTCGCCAGAGTGGTCGTAACCACCTCGTCCCCGTCGACCAGTCCCTTTCGAATATAAGCGTGCTCGGAATCTTTAAACACAATCGTGGTCTCGCGAATCTCCAACTTACCATCCTTCATGACCCATACCGATCCACGATCGCGAACATAGTCGCGGTTCAGCCGAACGACATCCTCAATGGGTCTTCCCTCGATCTGAGCTTCGATCAAAGTATCGAGTATCAAGACGGGCAATCCCGTATCTTTCCCCAATGGATCAGCGACGGTAATCAAGACTCTTGCCAACCGGGTCTGTTCGTCCAATGCACCAATCATCCGCGTCACGCGAGCAGGCCGTGTTTCAATTCCCCAGATGTCAGGATCACTCAACGTGACAGCTGCCCCTTCTTGTCCGGCGTCAGGAAATTGCACCCACCGCAGACTCCGCACCGGAATCGCAGCAATCACCCAATACTCATCAATCCCCACTAGTTTCGCCAAGGCATCACCCGGGGTCACTTGGGAGCCAACATTGACCGAACGATCCATGATTTGCGCATCAAATGGTGCAACCACCTTTGCCCGTTCCAGATCTAACTTGGCTCGTTGCATTGCAGCCTCGGCCGCCTTGACCTCTGCTTTGATGGATGCAAACTGAGGCTCGCGCAAGACCAATGCCCTGTTGGTCTCACTAATTGACTCCTCCAATAAAGCCAATTCTTGTTCCGCCAAGCTAACTCTCCCCTCCTCAATCTTCAGCGAGGCTTCCGCTTGCTCGAGTTCACTTTCTCGAATCAATAAGGCATTTTGGAAATCAGCGGGGTCGATGGTCAGCAGCAGATCACCTTGACGAACCATACCACCTGGAACAAATTCGGATGACAATTCGATCACCTGACCGCCAACGCGGGGACTGAGCGAGACATCTTGAGCGGGTTCGACCGTTCCTAGCACGACGAGGCGGGGCGAAAATGTGCCCTTGTGAACAGTCACCGTTTCAACCAACGCCGCCGACTTACGGACGGTATTGATCTGCTCAGCCTTCGGTTCACTAACCTTGATTCCATAACTCACAACAAAAGCAGCGGCGAGGATCAACACGCACAATACCACGTTAAACAGGATGCTTAGCCAGCTTCGCTTGCGGCTTGATTTCCCGGCTTCATTCATCAAGATTGGTCTCTGGCACAGGCCTTACAGGTGGGGGAGAAGGATGCTGCAGTGCAGGCAGGCGATCGTCAGGCAGGGGTAATCTTTCCAAAACGGGCTCTGATTCGTTGGTATCCGAATCCGATTCCAGCATTTCAAGCTCTGGAACATCGGTATCCGAAGACGAATCGACAAAACCATGCGGCGGAATCTCAATCCCACCGGCCAAGGCCAAGTACAGGCTGATCCTAATCAGTATCAAATCAAGCTTGGCTGTCAGTATATCACGCTGTATGCGTTGTTGAGACTGAATCTGACTCAGTACATCGAGGTAGTCGGCATCACCGATAAGATATTCCTGAACGAGTTGCCGGGAAGATTGTTTCGCCAGGCGGTCCTGCGAATTCAGAAGCTTCAGTCGCTCCAACTGGCGTCTTTCGAGTGTCAGGCTATTTTCAACCTCTTGAAATGCAACCAACAACGTCCCCTGATACACATCAAATCGCTCCTGGGTCACCGCGGCGGTGCGATCCACTTCAGCCCGACGTTGGCCTCCATCAATCAGCGGTGCGATCAGCTGGCTGCCAAGGAAAACGAACCAGTTGCGAAAGGCCAGCTCCGGTGTCTCGGCCGTATTGAGCAACGCACCGGTCAGGTTGAGTCGAGGATATTGAGCGCTGACTGCCGAAGCCAGATCACGATCAGCCGCCAGAAACGCCAGAAAGTCGCGGCGAACGTCTGGACGCCTTTGCAGCAACTCGGAAGGCAATCCCGTATCAGGCAAAGGAGTAAGATTTGGTAGCTCTGCTCCCGAATTGTAACGGGCCGATTGGGGTAACTCGCCCAACAAAACAGCCAGCTGGTGTTCCAGAACTTCGATTCGCCCTCGCACAACGACAGCCTGCTCTAACGTCGCTTCCACTAATTGCCTTTGTCGAAGGACATCTGGACTGCGAACAAATCCACGGCCAAAGCGCAACTCTTGCGTCTTCAAGCCCGTTCGATTGGTGTCAACTTGTTCTTCCAATAGCTTAAGCTGAGCGCGGGCTTCGATCAAAGCAAACCATGTTCGACAAACCTCTGCGGACAACGCCAACGCCACAGCCTGATAGTCTTCCTCCGTCGCATTGGCTCGCAGTTCAGCCGCTTCGACTCGTGATTGAATCTGTCCCCACAAATCCACTTGATAAGATGCATCAAGCCCCCAGCCAATAACCGTTCGATCGCGTCCGGTGCCCAGCGCGCTATCCGTGGTGAGCAAGCCGTTGACGTCGGGGAATAGGTCCGAGGCTTCTCGTCGAGCAACTGCTCGGGAGGCGCGAAGCTTCTGCAAGGCAACTGCCAAATTGAAGTTTGCACCCAGAGCTTGATTGACGTGGAGATCCAGGGTCGGATCGCTGAAGGTTGTCCACCAGTCTTCCGACATCTCGACTTGTCCACTCTCAGAAAAGGGAGCAAGCGGGCGATCCGGAAAGTGTCGAGCGGGCTGATGAGCACACCCAATCAACAGGATGGGCAACAGCGCAGCCGCTCGCCAGAGTTGAGATTGTTTTCCGACCAGGCGAAAATAATTGTGCATGGTCTATCTTTTGTCATGAAGCCGATAGATCGATCAATCCGTTTTGCTAAAGATCCAACCGCTAAAGATCGCTGCATTCAGCACAAAAAGTATAGCAGTCGACTGCTCTCGGAAAAATTTGGATCACTTGCCATTCAAGGGGATTTGCGATGCTAAATCACCCCAATTCGTAGATCGACCATCGTGACGCAATGGGTTTAGTGCATATTAGCCCATTACGAAAAGTCACCGCCACCCGTAGCAATGCTGCCTCTACTAGCAGACCGCGCCCCTTGCGAGGAAGGAGTGGAAACCTCACTGAAGAACTGCCACTTTAGCGGACGGCGGCAACAAAGATTCGTTCGTAGCTGGACGGTTGCAGACTCGTCGGCGGACCTCACGCGGGTCTTGGCAGGCTCGCAGTAACACTCCCTCGAAGCATGGAGCGCCGATCATTGCTAGGCTCTGGGTTACGGTAGCGCATCGTGCGACCCGCTATGTCGCAATGTCCGCGGATCGATTCATGAACATCTGGCTGGCCAATCCCTCCATTTCCGCCCAGCATTTGCGCTGAGCGAAAATGGAAGTCTTAAAACTACCACTGAAATCAAATGCAAATGATTTCAGATGTTTTTCGGCGACCGGCGAACTGCCAGACTGACGAGAGCCGCGACTAGCAACAACGCCCAAGTCGATGGTTCGGGAACTGCTATCGCCCTCGGACCTTGTTCATATCCACCAGCCGAGAACACGGTCACGAAATCAGTGCTATCAAATTGCGAATCGCCGTTCCAATCGCCCTCGGAGTAAGTGGCAGTCGGACCCTGTTCGTATTTACCGGAGGTAAAGACGGTGACAAAGTCACCACTGTTGAATTCCCCGTCGAAATTCGAATCACCAACCCATGAACCCTGTAGATCCTTCACCCAGGCAAGTCTGTCGGCCAAATTCGTCGACCCGTCGCCGTTGACATCACCGGCTGGGTCACCGCTGCGTACGTACTCAGCGTGGACATCGAGATCTCCCGCATCCAAATCGCCGCTACCGTTATAATCGCCTGTGGGCCCGGCAGTGAGTCGTCCTGATGCGTAGCCAAACGCGGCTTTAAACAAGGCAACACCGTCTTCCGTCAGCCGATCCCAGCGATTATTTGTTCCATCGCCACCAAAATCCTCTGAGACGACATTCTGCCCAAGAAACACCCCGATCCTCATGCCAGGAGTGACAAATTCCTCGGCAAGCGCATCACCCTGATCGTAAACAAATAGGGTGGCGTATTCGGGCTGCCCGGGTATCGTCGCAATCACATCTACATCGGTCCCCATTTCGGGAACATATCCGTAATTGTATCCGTATGGGTCCGTATAGACACTCACAGCACCGCTCAACCCTGCGGCCATGGGATGATTCGGATTGACAATATCAAGTTCGGTAAATGCCCCTAAGACAGATTCTTCAACAGCCTGAAACGTGTCACCGAAATCTTCATAGATGAGTCGTCCAGTCAACTGCGCTTCGTCCCACATGTAAGCTTCTTGCGCAATCACAGGTACGGGGCTTTCCTTGAGATAAATATCGACGCCATCATGGACCGATGTGGAGCCCAAGGAGTCGGCTATATAGACGACGTCGAACTCCTCGGCTAAGTCAGCCTGTTCTTCGCCGGGCACTTCGTCAACAGCTTGCACCGTGACATCATACCCATCAGCTTCCAGTAGGTCGGCAAGCTCAAGATCGACATCGACGTGCCAACCTGCTCCTGGAGCAACCAACATCAATACGGATTGTGCCGAAGCGGTATTTATCATGAGTCCGACGATTACTACAAAACATAGCTGCCATATCAAACTTGATCTAATCATCTGACACATCACCTCCAAACGCGTAGGTCACTGACAAAACCTCGCAAAATGTAACAAGGACGGCCTAAACCAACTGTCACACCAAGTTCCTGCACATTAAAGTCTCATCGCAAAAACTTGAACTTGCACAAGAGACAATGTAAGCGATTAGCGAGCCAGATTGCAAAAAAAAAACAAAAACTCGATGACCAATACAAATAAATAATCACAACCTTGCCTCGACGCCTTCTACAAATCGAATTCGCAATTCATTCCGCTGTCAACGTTTGCTCGGAACACCTTGACGAATCGTTGTATTTCCCCGAAAAACTTGTCACGGAGATCGATCGTCAACTCCTTGCAGAATTGAGCCGACTTGATGTTCAACCAGGCGTTTCAGACCCGTGGAAATCCTGAAATGTTGAAACGGAAGACGATGGAGCCGATTACAGCGTGACCGAGCCAATCGCTGTGATCAACACGAGCAGCGAGCCCGGATTCGCTGGCAAGCAACGAAAGAGTGAATTCACGATGTTCAAATTCATCCACGCTGCCGACATTCATCTCGACAGTCCATTACGAGGGCTGGAGCAATACGAAGGCGCTCCCATCCAACAGATCCGCGACGCTGTTCGCCGGGCCCTGTCGAACCTCGTGGACACGGCAATCGACCAACAAGTGGCTTTCGTACTGATCTCGGGCGATATCTACGATGGCGATTGGAGAGACTACAACACTGGCATGTATTTCGTTGAACAAGCCAGGCGTCTTCGCGACGCTCAGATCCCACTCTACTTAATATCCGGGAATCACGACGCGGCCAATCGAATCACACGCAATTTAAAACTTCCTGAAAACGTAACTTTCTTCTCCGCCGATCAGCCGGAAACAGCGTTGATTCCGGAACTCGATGTCGCCATACACGGCCAAAGTTTTGCCACGGCTGCAGTTCATGATGATCTGTCCGTGGCCTACCCACCTGCCAAATCCGGCTACCTCAATATTGGTATGCTTCATACGTGCGCTACAGGACGTGAAGGCCACGACCGCTACGCACCATGCTCGATCGAAGGACTGCAAGCCAAAGGATATGACTATTGGGCACTCGGTCACATTCACATCCGCGAAATACTTTCCGACCAACCTCTCATTGCTTTTTCGGGCAACATCCAGGGTCGCCACATACGCGAGACGGGTCCAAAGGGCTGTTTGATTGTTTCGGTTCATGATGATCGATCCTTGCAAGTAGATTTTCAAGCGATGGATGTTTTGCGTTGGGAACTCGCCAGCGTTGACCTTCAAGAAGCGCAGACGATTGACGAGGTACTGGATCTGGTAGCGAGTCAGATCGAGACATGCCATGTTCAAGCCGCTGGCCGCTTACTCGCGTTACGAATTGAATTGACCGGGAACACGCCAGTCCACCGCAGCTTGCATGCTCGCAAGGATCACTGGACAAACGAAATCCGATCGTTGGCCATCGATGTTGGTAAGAGCGATGTGTGGATAGAGAAGATCAAGTTGCGCACCTCCGAACCCAACCGCAGGTCGGCGGAAACTGAAATCCCGGACGATGCGGTGGGAGAGCTCCGTGCCCTGTTCCAGCGGGCCCATTCCGAGCCCGACATTTTGGCGAAAATGCAATTTAATTTTTCGGATGTGATAAAAAAACTACCTGCCGAACTCAAAACGATTGCCCGCCCGGATGATCCCGGCTGGATCCAAGAAATCCTGCATGAGGCTGAACCGATGCTGTTTAGCCGTTTACTCGGAACGGGGAGTAAAGAATGAGATTCCTCACCGTTCAGCTGCAGGCTTTCGGTCCGTTCACGAACGCCCACCTGGATCTTTCTGGCGGAGATCATGGGCTGCATCTCGTCTACGGCTCGAATGAAGCGGGGAAAAGCTCTTCTCTCCGCGCTATCACCGACCTGCTCTATGGTATTCACTCACGAACCCCTGACAATTTCAAGCATCCTTATCCGCGTCTCCGAATCGCTGCCGAGCTACAACACAGCGACGGCACTGTCTTGAACCTTGTCCGGCGAAAAGCGAATAAGAACTCGCTTTTCCAAGGCGATGATTCGACACCGCTGCACGAAAACCAATTGGCTCGATTCCTAGGAAATGTCGATCGCGATCTATTCCACATGATGTTTGGCATTGACCACGAACGCCTGAGGCAGGGGGGCGAAGAGATTGTCAAGGGAGATGGACAGATCGGACAATTGCTGTTTGCCGCAGGAGCAGGCTTAGCCGATTTACAAGCGATCCAGAAATCCATTCATGACGAGATGGATTCCCTCTTAAAGAAAAGCGGCCGAAGCGGTGCGATCGCATCGAACATTAAAGAATTTAAAGCAGCGACAACACAAGTGAAGGAGGCGTTGGCTTCTGTCGACACCTGGAAACACCACGAAGAGAATCTTAGAGCGACCCAATCTCAAAGGGATTCTCTCGATCAAAGTATCGCGACGGACCAGGTAGAACAGAACCGTTTAACTCGGATTCGCGATTCGTTCCAGGCCATTGGACAGTTAAAAAAGGCGAAAGAAGATCTCGCCCAACTTGCCGAAGCACCTCTACTGCCCATCGACTTTGACCAAGCAAGCAATGGCCTTCTCATGCAATTGAGGACGGCAGAGCAACAGCAAACGGACGCAGAAACAACGCTTACGACACTCAATCACGAACTTTCGACATTAGTTGTCCCCACCCAATTACTCCAAGAATCCGATGTTGCCGAAGGCTTGCGAGATCGCCTGGGCGGATACCGGAAAGCGATGTCCGATCGCCCGTCGCTGAAGACCGCACGACAACTGGCTGAGAGCGAAGCCACCGAAATCTTACGCGAACTCGGCCGTGCTCCCGACCTGTCCACGATTGAAGACCTACGGATTCCGACCGACAAAACGGTGCGTATCCAAAATTTGGGCAATCAACAGGAAGGGCTTATCGCACATGTGGATTCAACTCGGCGCGAAGGCGAGACAATCCGTTGTGAAATGCAGCGAATCGAGAAACGACTCTCCCAGATTGAAATCCCGAATCATGTGACCGACTTGCAGACGATGGTCAGAGATTTCCAAAACGAGGGAGATCTGGAAGCACAATTCGATCGCGCAACCCTTGAGTTTCGTGAACTCCAAGATCAAGCGACTGTGGCACTGAAACAATTAGGACTGTGGTCGGGAAACCTTGAGGAACTCGAAAAACTCCCCGTACCGAGCCTGGCGACAATCGAACGCTCTTCCGAGCAACTCAAGGACCAAAACGGACAACTCGCCACATTGGGCCACGAACGCAACAAAAAAAACACAAGAAGAGACCAACTCTCAGCTCAATTAAAACAACTTGAAATGGGGCAACCCGTCCCCACTGAGAAAGAATTGCAAGACGCCAGACAACTGCGCGAACAAGGCTGGAAACTACTACTTGCGAAATGGGAGGCAAACAATCAGCCCAGCAGTGACATCGCGGCATTCATGGACCTCTTTAACCACCCGACAAATATTACGGACGCCTATCGACGCAGTGTTGAAGAGGCGGATCGAGTCGCAGACCAATTAAGATTGGACGCCGACCGAGTGGCCACAAAAGCCAAAATCCAAGCTGATATGGAGCAACTTCTCTCAGAGACCGAGCAACTCGAAAATCATCTCAGCCAGAAAGAACGGGAACTGGCGAAGTCAGAGGAAGATTGGCATGAACTCTGGCAACCAATCGGTATTGCGCCGCTCTCCCCACTCGAAATGCGAGACTGGCTCCGTAATCAACAACTTCTCGTCCACACAGCTACCGAGACACGTACCAAGCAGAGCCAGCTTACGGAGCTACGCAGCCAAATCGACTGCATGACTACCCAATTAGCCGCTGTGGTTTCAAAGGTCGATCCCAGTCGATCAAACAGCTACAGCTCGCTGCGAGAAGTCTTGAACCTAGCATCCGGTCGATGCGAGGAGATCCAACGGTCTAGGAACCTGCTCGAACAACTCACAACGGAACTCGAATCGCATCGAAAACTGCTCGCAGATGCCGAATCACGATTCCGCAATGCTGAACACCAGCTGACCGAATGGCAACTGCTCTGGTCATCGGAGATGAGCAGCCTCGGACTCGATAACGACGCAATGCCTTCTCAGGCAAATAGCGTGCTCTCAAATATCAATCGTCTTTTTCAAAAATATCAGGATGCGGATCAATACCGAGTCCGACTTGAAGGAATCGATCGTGATGCCAAGGATTTCGACACCGATGTGCTAACGTTGGTGGGACGCACCGCACCTGAACTCGTTAACAAGGAGGTCGAGGAAGCTGTGGGAATGCTTTCAATTCGACTTAAGGAAGCGCGCGCTAAAAGCGAACAATACAGCTCGCTCGAACAACAGCGAAACAAACAACAGGAAAAGCTACAGAACACGGCCAATCGAATCTCTGAATTCAAAGCATCCTTAGATGAAATGTGTCGACAAGCTGGCTGTAAATCATACGAACATCTGTCCAACGCAGCCATCCGATCCAGACAACGCCGAGATCTCGAACAAGCCGTCAACAAACTTGAAGATCTGATCAGTGGTCAAAGCGGCGGCGCAACCTTCGAACAATTCCTAGCAGAAGCGGAAGCATGTGATATCGATTCCCTCCAGCCGAAAATCATTGATCTCGACAAACGACTGGAACAAACCGGACTCAACCGCGACGCCGTTATTGCCGAAATTGAAGCCGAAAGGATTGCCTTAAAAAGCTTCGATGGAGGCTCGCGTGCCGCTATTAATGCGGCGACCAGAGAAAGCATTGCTGCGAGACTTGAGAGCCAAGTGGAAGAACTAGCCAAGCTGAGAATTTGTGCAGCAATTTTAAATTCAGCGATTGAGGAACATCGCAAGAAACATCAAGGGCCAGTCCTTAGTCGAGCCAGTGAGATTTTCCGGCATACAACATTAAAGGCATTTCGAGAGCTTCGCGCTGATTTCAGTG
Organism: Pirellulaceae bacterium; assembly: GCA_029243025.1. Taxonomy (NCBI): domain Bacteria; kingdom Pseudomonadati; phylum Planctomycetota; class Planctomycetia; order Pirellulales; family Pirellulaceae; species Pirellulaceae bacterium. The sequence continues at coordinate 118,882 of JAQWSU010000049.1, forward strand.
ACACGGGCGAGCCTGTTCTGACCGGCGTTCGAGACGTCAATGACCAGGGAGTATCCGTTTCAGGCATGAGCGACGGGACCTGCGACCAACTCTATCTGGCCCTTCGAATAGCCAGTTTAGAAAGCTGGCTCGACCGACACGAACCTATCCCCTTTATCGTCGATGATGTATTGTTGAATTTCGACGATGAACGTGCAGCAGCGAGCCTGCAAGTCCTCGCCGAACTATCACAACGCACCCAGGTCGTCTTCTTCACACATCACCAGCATTTAGTCGATCTGTCAAAGCAGACTGTCCCTGCAGAACAACTGTTCATCACAACCATCAACAACGAACCTGCCGACGATTGAAATCTTCTCGCTGGCATACTCACGTCATGCCATACTCACGTCATGGCTCTTTCCCCACGCCGTGATGAGATGAAGTGGGATCCAACCAGTCGTTCGATTGGTTTGCGACAGCCTGCACAACATTCATCTCAACGAGGGTCAACCGGACACCATAATTTTCAACGCCACATAAGGGACCAAATTGAACACCAGAACCAACAGTTTGTACTGTGAGATCCACTGCAAATACAACGACAACATTTGATCTTCACTGACGTGTAACATTCGGGCGTGTAACTTCGACAAGGGCTGCGAAATCGTCATGATTGCCAACCCCCAAACAAGAATCACGAGTCCATTGACTACCGTACACCAGCCGAAAAAAGCCACTAACTGCTCGACGGTCATAATTTTTCTCCCTACGAATACGACCCTACAACTAAAAACTCACCAGTGGACAATCGCACAGCGACATCCTTTTTTTAGGTCGCTTGTACAACTCTTGCCATCACAGACTGAAGCGGTTCACCTGACATTTGGCCTCCTTTTGTTCTAGCGCATGGTTTCCAGGAATTCGCTGGACGCGGGCCTATTCCCCCCAGATCCAATCGCTTGTCAGGTTAAAAAGACCGTACCGACGAAAATAAATCGCGTAAAACAACATGTGATTGACATTTTTTGGTGATGAGACTCCCCCCCAATCAGTTCCAAGTACAATTAAAAATAGGCGATACTTGGCTTGTCCAACTTCATCTAATTGCACCTCTACCATTCCAAGCTCGCGGCAACTCCCAATTGCCAACCCTATGACGCAATCAACATCTGAATCAAACGAACGCAGACCCATTGGCACCAAGCTACTTGCCCTCCTTGGCATTTGTCTACTGGGCTATTGGGTGTACACCATTCTACCTCGTGATCCGGGCGCAGAGGACGCGGCAATTCGCAAGCGATTTGCCGCTGACAGTGAACAGCATGCTCCCGCGGGTCACTCGACGTATACCTTGCCAAAATCCAACACTTTGACCACGCTCGACCAACACATCAAGCTGCTGGATCCGAATGCAGCCGGTTGGACGAGTGAGGTCGTCACGAAGGAAATTGGCAAACGCCTAGCGATCGTCAAACAACATCTCCAAACCGGAGGACCGAACGACAGCTCGCTTGCCAATATCACGGCGGAGCCCTTTATCGGGACCGTGTTTTCCAGAAATGCTCTCCTTCGTGTTCCCATCGACGAACCGTTCAGCATTCATCGCCTGCCCGACAACTTCGATCAATTTACAACCACGGACACGCTCGCCAAACAATTCTCTCTCTTGCTGAATACAAGCGAAAGAGGAACGGTCGACCGCTGCAGCTTTAAGGTCACGCACATTCAGCTCCAAGACTCCGGCGCATCTGCCCGCATTCGATTTGAACTCGTGCGGAAGCTAGCAGACTCGATCGAACAACTCACGTTTCATTGCGATAGTTTTTGGGAACAAAATGCAAACGAGGTACAGCTACTCGCACTGCGTCTAACCGACTTCGAAATCGCCACACTGGCAACGGCCGACCAAACACTATTCGCAGATGTCACACCCTCAACCATGAGCCAAGGCTCAGCCGAGGTGCTCCAAGCTTTTGCGACCCAATCGCTCCGCAGCATGGACCATTGGTGCGATCGCTTGAGCGCGATCGATGATATGAGCCTCTATGGTCATCATGGCCTCGCAATTGGAGACGTTAATCAAGATGGTCTAGAAGATCTTTTCCTCTGCGACGGAGGTGGCTTGCCGAATCGGCTTTTCCTTCAGATGCCGGACGGAACCACGAAAGACATCTCCCGAAAGGCGGGCGTGGACTGGCTTGAGTCAACCCAATCTGCACTCCTGATCGATCTGGACAACGACAGTGACCCGGACTTAGTGACCGCCACTGTCGCGGGTCTGATCATCGCCGCTAATGACGGAGAAGGCGTCTTCACCATCCGATCGGCAATTCCCAATCTACCCGAGACGCAATCTTTGTCGAGCGCTGACTACGACAATGATGGTGACTTGGATCTGTATCTGACAACTTATGGCCCGGGCCAATCAAAACAAGGAGAGCGCGGCTTCGAGGCAGCAGCCCCGATTCCCTACCATGACGCTAATAATGGCGGGCGTAATCTGCTCTTGCAAAACCAGGGCGATTTTCAATTCACTGATGTGACACAAGCGATCGGATTGGACACCAACAACCAGCGATTCAGCTTCGCCGCCTCGTGGGAAGACTTCGACCAGGACGGCGACATGGACCTTTACGTCGCCAATGACTTTGGTCGTAACAACCTTTATCAGAATCAAGGAGGAAAGTTTCGCGACATTGCCGCTGAAGCAGGCGTAGAAGACATGGCAGGGGGCATGAGCGTCGACTGGGGCGATGCCAATCAAGATGGCCGTATGGACCTCTATATCGGCAACATGTTTTCCGCAGCTGGCAATCGAATCACCTACCAACGCCAGTTTGTTGACCGACACAGCGCTGACAGTTCGGCTGGAATTCAACGCATGGCTCGCGGAAACACGCTATTCACGGCCAACTCAGATGGCACCTTCCGCGACGTAAGTGTAATGGCGGGCGTCACCATGGGGCGATGGGCTTGGGGATCAAAATTTGCCGACTTAAACAATGACGGCCGACAGGATCTGGTGGTCGCCAATGGTTATATTTCAAATCAAAAAGCAGACGATTTGTGAAGTTTTTACTGGCGGCAGGTCGTGTCGCCTTCGCCCGCTAACATGCGAACTACCAATGCGGTCCGCAGTTACGCAGACTCCTGGAGAGCAACACTCAAACTCGTCCGCTCAGGTTTCTCTTGGAGCGGCAACGAACGCAACTGCGTTTTCCTGAATGGCACCGATTCATCCCTGATGGATGAAGCTCGTTTTTCTAATGCGTCTGCAATCTCCGGATTGGATTTCCCCGATGATGGTCGTGCCATTGCGGTCGTCGATTGGGACCAGGATGGGGATCTTGATCTGTGGTTACGAAATCGCACCGCTCCGCGCCTGCGTTTAATGCTTAATTCGACAGACAAACTTGCGCCCTCAGCCAACCACTTGTCGCTTCGATTGATTGGTACCAGCTCAAATCGCGACGCTGTTGGAGCGCGAGTGCAACTGACAATTCAGCAAGCCAATCGGACCTATTCCTTGCTGCGTTCCGTACGAGCAGGGGATGGATTCCTGTCTCAATCATCGAAACGAATTCATTTCGGCCTACCCAGAACGGCAACGATCGAACAACTCACAATCTTTTGGCCGGGAGCAGAGGCCGAAACAATTTCAGACGTAACGGCAGGTGGCTGCTACCAAATTACTCAGGGTGCAGGCAGTGCCCAAAAGCTGAATCCCCGCTCGACAATCGCTTTGTCTCCGCAAAAGCCGATTACACTAAAACCAACTGCAGCCGCCCGGATCGTGCTACCCGGTCGAATTCCCCTGCCACCCCTGCTGCTTGAAAGCATCTCGGAGACGAAACCGAGCAGGGATCAGCAAACCAAACAGCCCACACTTATCCTTTTCTGGACTCCCGAATGCAGCAATTGCCGTCAAGAGTTTAAAGAGCTTGCCCAACACGAGGCAGAGTTCCGAACAGCCGGGCTCGACATCCTAGCAGTCTGTCTCGATGGCCCCAAAACTGCCACCTACACGACAACCGTTCCCCACCAACGGAAAAGTAGTCGCTTCCTACAGGAAATCAATTTCCCATTTCCATCCGTTGAAGCATCCGCTGAATCCATTGACCTCCTGAACGATTTCCAAAACGCCTTATTTAGCCGCTTTCCAAATTTTGTCGTTCCGCTATGCCTCATGGTAGATAAAAACGGGCACCTTATCAGTATCTATCGAGGAGCGTTCCCAATTACAACCTTCTTGCAAGATGCAAAACTTGTCGATCTCTCCGACCACGAACTGAGGACATTGTCAGCCCCACTTCTGGGAACCTGGATTACCCAACCAGCCACACGAGCTCAATTCGCCGACTTCGTTGCCGCCAAATTACTGGCCCGACAGCCGCACACTGCCGCCTACTATTATCAGTTTGCCGCCGAGGTCGAAACAAATCCCGAATCCAAAAACCAGCGTCGCGAACGAGCCCAGCGACTTCGGCAACTGATAGACGGCAGCCAAGAACGCTAAGAAAAGGCGATTCATCGCAGTTTGGACCTAGCGACCATCCCCTTGGCTCGCGAATGGGATCACAAAAAAAACTACCCGCATTACTGCGGGTAGTTTTCGTATTTTCGCGTTGCACATCAGAGAACTAACGTCGTCGACGTCGAAGCGGCAAGAGGCACAGGCCCGACAAAACGATTAGCAAGACGGAAGATGGCTCTGGAACGATATTAATCGAAAAAGCGTACGAGCGAGGAAGATTGGTGTGTCCAAGACCATCAACCGTACCACCGACAACCGGGGGGCTCAAATTGCCATCGTTGTTGTTGTCGTGATCCATCAAGCCGCCACTGTTGAGATTGGTGTAAATCGGGTTTTGTTCGCCGATTCCCGTGGGGTTGACGATTCCGCCAAAGACTTCCTTGGCCGTGTCAAGGACGAACGAGTCGCCACCAAAAGGCAGGGTCACATTCAGGTCCAAACCTGCGTCGTCGATATCCACTTGGTCACCCACAGCAACGATTTCGTAAGAATGCTCGCCGTTGGAGATCGCAAGATACGGGATCACGCTTCCAGTCTGGCCGGCGCGGTAACTCCAAACACTTCCGGAATAGGTTCCGGGTTGGAGCAGTGTGTTGTAGGAAATGTCAACGTTTTGACGAGATTGATCGTTGTCGCCGTTTGTCGGCGTATCAACCTGGACGTTTGCGCCGGGCTCATCGACGACAAATGGTCCGGGCCCTACAACCTCGGCACTCACAGAAGTCGCCAACACGGCAACCATCGCACAGACCGCACCAAAACGCTTTAAATTCAACACCATCTTTCTTTCCTTTCGATATGACAACGGCGAAAACACCGTCTTTAGGATCTACGAAAAAAGGACGTAATCCTCACCCTCGCCCGTGCAAGAGTGGGGAACACGTCCTCTATCGTTTCTCACTAGCGTTCTCGCCGTTATCTCGAAAGGATTCTTATAGGAAACTTCTGTGCTCAGATCATAGGCGTAACTAGTCAGCGCATCAAGAAAGAAAAGGGGAAACCGAGAACTTTTTTGCTCGACATGTTTTATTTCATTAACCACGTCAGCAAATCGCGATGTTTCGCCACCCGATCACCGTGGAAACGTTCAAGAAGTTAAACACAGAAAAGCGAATGCTCAAAACGGACCGCCCCCGTTGCCCCCGTCCGTCGTTTCTCAGCGAACGTCAGCCTGATCATTCCGTTCCCTCACCCCAGATCTGTTCTTCAAGACCCAGACCAGTCTTCACCCAGAACGTCCGATCTTCGCAAGCTAGGATGATCGCTGGAGTGCGAAGGTAGAAGTTTTCATGCGGTGAGCAGTCAGTATTTGACTCAAGCCGGCGATTCTCTCACTACCGCGTCGTCAACCGTCCTTGGGCGCGAATTGACGTAGCCGGATTCACGGAAACCTGTGTTCTCGTCAATCCGATGGCCATCAACACAAAGCCCAGGCTGAACAGGCCCCAAGCGAAATCACCGGGAGTATAACGCGTCAATTCATCCAATCCTCCCTCGACCAGCACGCCGATTGCAGGCTGCAGAAAGGAAGCAAGACCAAGCCCCGCCCCCAACACAAACACCAGAACCCCCTTGGGCCTGAGACTTGGACTGCTCGGTGAACGAAGCGTCCAGAAGCCCCAAGCGGCAAAGAGTATCGCAATCAGCGCGGGACAGATCCAAGGTCCCAACCAGACGCTGGGAATAAGAAATAGCACGTCCCATTCGAGCCAGGATTGAGGCCAATCCATCAACACCTTCAACCAGAAGTAATAGAACAGATCCCAAACCCCGAATACAAAAACGAATGCGGCGAAGGTTCGTGTCTTCGTGGAGCGATCAGCCAGCAGGGCTACGGTCAGGATCATCACGACGGTAGCCGCTTCGCGACTCAACTCTAACACGGTGTCGTAGGAATTGAGGAATTGCAGAGGAAAGATTTCCAACGGATTTGCAGCGTAATATAACTGCCGCATGTAAACCACAACCGCAGCTTCCAGCAAGCCCATGGCCGCGGCAAACACCGTCAAAATCACAAGCGTTGATTTCTGATTCATTCGATTGAAGCCCCTTATAAACACTTGACATCTGCCCACCGGCAGCGGTTACGCGGATCTCTCTCCACCCAAGACGTCTGCTAGACACCCGCAGAAATGACTGCAGGTCCGCGACGCACCCTATCCGAATCCGTCAGAAGCCGTTTTCGAAACGCAACATGCCTTCGTCGTGTGACCTCGACGAGGGGTCTCCAGACAGTTGACGTCATTCGATTCTTGATCAAAAAATGCCAAAACAGATTCGAACGTTTATAGAGATAGGACATGGCAAGATACGGCGGCACACTGCTCCAGTCATCGGGGCGCCGTCGCCAGATGGAAGCATGCGAAAAAATGCGGTCGTAACATCGTTCATAACCGGACGCCAACTGTTCAACAGACATTCGTTTCGGTCGAAAGACAACATGCGCCGTATCGTACAAATCCCAACTTTTATGCAGCAAACGCTGCTCTGACTCCATCTGCTCAAAAAGGGGCGTGCCAGGGTAGGGCGTCATAATATGAAAGGTGGCACACTCAAGCCGATTGCCTTCAACCCAGTCCATCGTCCGATCAAAGACGTCGGGCCCGTCATGATCGAATCCCAATACGAAGCTGCCATTCACTTGAATCCCATTGTCATGCAACAAGCTAACACGGCGTGCATAGTCCTCGGTCGAAGGGCTTTTCTTGCGGGCATCGTGGATATTCGAATCATTCAGAGATTCAAAGCCGACAAACACCCCAGTGCAACCTGCCAGTGCCATTTCACGGACGAGACTTGGGTCATCGGTCACGTCGATCGAAACCGCGGCACTCCAAATTTTTTCAAGCCGCCTCAGGGCCTGACAAAGCTCTCTCAAATATTCCGGCTTTGACCCAAGATTATTATCGGTAAAGACAGCGTAGGGTTGGTTGTCCGCCTCGAATTCGGAAACAATCTGTCCGACATCCCGCATCAGGTAGGGCATGTGAAGCCCCTTTGTCGACAAATAACAAAAATCGCAGCGACTATGACAACCACGCGTCGCAATCAAACTGGTCGTCGTCAAAAAGCTGCGCCGTGGCAACAATTCGCGACGAGGCGCCGGATCATCACGATAAGGATGCGTAAAAGCGGCTCGATAAACAGGACGCAACTTTCTCTGTTCGACGTCCTGCAGGATCTGCGCCCACAATTGAACGCCATCGCCAATGGCCAAGGAATCCGCGTGTGGGGCACATTCGTGCGGAGACGAAATAACATGCAGCCCCCCCAAAATGACCTTGGAACCTTGTTCGCGATACCAGCGGGCTAACTCAAAAGCCCGGTCGGCAAACGTCAGGTGAACCGTAATCCCAACCACCTCCGGAAGCGGTTCCGAGGGAGGCGGCCCCTGCAATAGATTCTCATCCCAATACTCCACCTTCCAATTGGCTGGCGTCGCACCCGCCACACTCGTCAACGCAAGCGTCGGCGTCAACACGTGCTTACCAAAACTCGCATGCGGGTCTTTGGGATAAAACGGATTGATCAGCAAAGCCCGTCGCGGCGACACAATTTTCGGCACCCGGCTGACATCCAACTTCGGAGGGTTACGCATCGCGTCAGGCAACCATCGAATTTTCATGCCAAGGATCCTTGCTCTTTCTGACTAGCAGCAATTTTTTCGAGCACCTGCTGCACACCGTCAACCGTTTCATCGAGCGTTGACGTACCTGCTGTCAGGCCGACCACCGCGACGTCATCAAACCACGCGAACTCTAATTCACTCGCATCCTCAACGTGGACCACGGGCGTTAGCTTCTCATGACACAATTCCACTAGTCGCCGAGTATTATTCGAATTGTGGCCGCCGACAACAACCATCGCATCCACCTGCTGCAATAACTCAGCCATCGCTCGCTGCCTGCGTTTCGTGGGGTCACAAACCGTATCGATAAAGCGAATATTCGCAAGGGGATTGTGAAGTTGAATGTGCGTACAGACCTCGGTCACCGTATCCGACGGCATGGTTGTTTGACAAACAATCCCGAGACTCTCACTCGGATAGCTTCTAACCTGTTTGGCAGATTCAATTACGTCAAATGAATCCAGATCCTCCACGACCCCCTGAACTTCCACATGCCCGGCCTTTCCAATCAACAAAATATGACGCCCCTCCGCCTGCAACTCCAAGGCGGCTTTGTGTACTTGAACCACAAGAGGGCAGGTCGTATCGATCACCTCTTTACCAGCATCCGCTAATCGCTGTCGCTCTACCTGGCTAATCCCATGCGCGGTAATTAAAACGCGGGGAGTCTGAATTGTCTCATGCCGTTTATCTTCCGGTGTCTGGCGAAACCCAGCCTTCGATAGGCGTTCGTTGACTTTTCGATTGTGCACAAGCTCGCCGTGAATTGTGACTTGGCTCGGTTCCGAGACCCCGTTAGTAATTTGCAACGCATCCCTCACCCCAAAACACATCCCTAACGCCGCCGCTCGAATGATCTTCATGATTCCGTAGACTCTCAGCCAACAGCTTTACAACGCAAAGTGAAAAAACAAAAAAAGAGAAGGGCTCATGCAGGCGACCACCCACCGGAAAAACGCGGATCGTCAGTCGAAGATTGCTTTTCCGAATGAGCATCTGCAACCACTCTTTGAAGTACTTGCAAATAATCGCCAAAACGTTGGCGGCCCAACTTGGTCAGTCGATACAAAGTTTGCGGACGGGCCCCCGAAGTTCCCTTCCAAGTCTCGACCAACCCAGCTTCATTCAGCACGGCCAAATGCCTGCTCAGATTTCCATCGGTCAACGAACAAAGCTGCTTCAGATCGTTGAACAACAAACCTCCCGCGTGAGAGGCAAGCGATGCCAAAATGCCCAGCCGAGCCTTTTCATGCATGACCCGATCAAGACCCTCGTAGCAAAAAAGTCCTTCCCTGGAGGAAGCTTCATTTTGATTTGTGCGATTTGCTTTCCTAGCTGGCGACATAATATCGTTCCAACGTCCAATACAAAATGAAAGCGGCAATCAATTGGCCACCGCCAAAACTGACTGCCATCAGCCAAGGCGACAGAGCAAGCGTCTCTTGCCCCCAAATCAAACAGCCACAACCACAGGCCACATAGTACAATCCAACCCAAAATGCCTGCCCAGGCAGTAATCGATACGAGGCAAATACACCAAGACCAAAGATGAAGGCCCACAAGCCGGGTAACATCCAACCAACCTCGGGAGCCGACTGATAAACACAGCCTGTCAGTAACCCCCCCACAACGATCGCCGGCATGAATTGCCCCACCGCCAACCGAGTCATTTCTCTCGCTAATCCAGGGCCTGCACGGTAGGCTCGGAAACACATCTCCACGACCCCAACCGCCGCACTCACCAGGGCCACACTGAGCCAAAGGGCGAGATAACTCCCCAAATCCCGCTCTGGAAACGGTACCCAACGAGACTGAAACCAGGCTGCCAACATTCCCAAAACGCCGGACATGCCCACCGTTGCCGAACGATAGCCACGAAACACTTCCGCTCGAGCCATCTGCTGATGAATGTCGGAAATCTGACTTAATGCTTCACGAAGCTCCATCGTGACCGATCTTCTCCGGGTCCCGCGCTGCCTGACTTTACATCACAAAGTACCTGACTTTCCATGGTTTGTCAAACGCAATTGCGACCCACACCGGATTTAACCCAAGGCAATGGCGATCCATCGCTCAATGAGTACGACTGGACGCCGACCGTGATCGTTTGCGTGACAACGCCTCCCGATCACCCAAGCAACAGTGCGTGTCCACGGTCGATCCAACTTTGGAGCAACCATCGCGACCGCGCAGCTGTGGGTCGATCAAATTTGCAAGCATGACACTTAAGAGCGAGGAGCCGCCGGTAGACAACGAAGGGTCGGCCGACGAATAAACGATGCAATCGTCGACCAGGGAAAGGACTGCAACGATTTGCCGTCGCCTCACGGACCGTCTATCCAACCGTGCTTGAACAGCAGCACGATTCCCTCTCTGCACACCTGCATGGAAGTAACTTTCATGACTGAGTGGCTGGCTCACTGAATAGCTAACATGCTAAAATAGGCTCCGCTGCTTGACGCGCGCAAGCTGATTCTTGTCGTCTTGCCTTAAAAACGGTAGCCCCCCCCGAATGCTGGAAATCCGAACATGGGAAATGAATGAATGAGGAACATTGCTACTGCATTTAGCATCATGCTAAGCATCTCCGCGGCGCTCCAGGGCGCTGAATCGGGTGAACGTTCCCGCACCAATTGGCCGCAGTGGCGAGGCCCAATCCACAATGGAGTCGCACCGTTGGGCGATCCTCCGATTCGCTGGAGTAAGACCGAGAATCTGCAATGGAAGAGTCCGATTGCGGGGCGCGGCCACTCGACGCCTATCATCTGGGACGACCAAATTTTCCTGGTCACCGCGATTCCGATCAAGAAATCTTTGTCACCATCGTATAGAGTGCCCGCCGGCACACCGCGAATCTCTGAGCACGACGCAGTGATCACTAAGTGGACACCTCAGGCCCTGGTGCTCATCTGCCTTGATCGTCAGACGGGTCAAGAACGCTGGCAGCGCACTACGCAAGAAGTCATGCCACATCAAGGATATCACTGGAAAGGAAGTTTTGCTTCGGCATCTCCTGTTACCAATGGGCAACACGTCTACGTTTCCTTTGGTTCGTACGGTTTATTTTGTTTTGACATGAAAGGTCAGCTTGCCTGGAAGAGGCAGCTTGGACCACAGGCGATGGAAGACTCACTCGGCGAGGGAAGTTCACCTGCGTTATTTGGAAATACGCTAGTCATTGTCGTCGACCACGAACTGCAGTCATTCATTCTTGCCATCGATTCAAGGACGGGAAAAACGCTTTGGAAACAAAAACGCAATGAAGTGTCGAATTGGAGTACACCGCGAATCTTCGAACATGCGGGAATCGATCAAGTGATCGTCAATGGTGAATACGTACGCAGCTACGACCTGGCCAATGGCAACTTACTCTGGCAGTGCGGGGGGCAAAGTGAAGGTGCGATTCCGATCCCAGCCGTGGGCCACGGAATGGTTTTCGCCACCAGCGGTTATGCGAAAGACACCTTCCATGCGATTCGCTTAGGAAGGCAGGGAGATTTAACAGATAGCGAGCACGTGATTTGGTCACTTAACCGAGGAACACCTTATGTTCCTTCCCCAATGCTGTGGAAAAATGAAATTTATCTGCTTGAAGATCGAAGTTTTTTCTCCTGCCTCCATGCAACAGACGGAACACAACATTACCTGAAACACCGTCTCCCGGGGGTACTGAATTTCAGCGCATCGCCTGTCGGCGCGGCGGACCGCATTTATTTACTAAGCGAAGAAGGGACGACCGTCGTGCTCAAACGTGGCATCGATCCCGAGGTGCTAAGCATCAACCAGATCGATGAAACCTTCTATGCTTCGCCAGCGATTGTGGGAGACTCCATTTTCTTACGCGGAGACAAACATCTCTACCGATTTTCCAAATCGGCGTCCCAGCCACGCTAAAACCACTGGCTGTGCGTTCACCAACGGGTTGTCGATGGGCAAATCTTTCTTGCGATCTCGCCCGACCCGTGACCACTCCCAATGCTTGCATGCCCAACACCATTAACTTCTGACCGGTGAAAGCAGGCCGACCAGGGAGGTTACCACACCCAGAGCCATCACCATCTGCGGGGTTCCAGCAACTCCACCGGTAGATCGGCAAAAGCTCGGCTCAACTCCGCGCGCAGATCAGCGGGCATCGAGCGACTCGCTCGATCGAGATTATCATCCAGCTGCTCAAGACTCTCGACTCCAACCACTGCAAAATCAACTCCATCCACCCCGAGCACGAAGGGCAGGGCGACATCCATCGGCGTCGTGTCCCAATGGTCCAGCATCGTTTGCAATTGCTGCAACGGTACCGCCAACGGCCTAACTTTGTCGGGCACATCCATCGGGCGCATGGAGAGCACACCTTGCAAAAGTGTACTTCGCGCGAAAACCGTATCATTTCGGTCTGCACTTTCCTGGAGCAGACCGGCGTGTTGCGCACGCTGATCGAAAAGATTCAAGGGCAATTGGATGGCCAGCGGAGGCGGATGGCCTAATGCATGCTGAAATTCCTGCTCATCATAAACACTCACCCCAATGCGATGGGTCACCCCGCGTTCGACCTGTGCATTCATTGCATCCCACAATGCAGCACCGTATCGATTTACCATGCGGGCATCATGAATCAACCAACCGGCAAGTTTCTCAACACCTAAGCGACACAAGGTTTGATCAATCTCTTGGGTGACCCACTGCCGCAACCCTGTATCGGGCAAATCGGTCGGCGGATTCCCTAACTTGGAGACGATTTTGACTTGGTCCCGATGATGACAATTGGTCAAGAACTCGCCGATGCGTCCCTCTGCATCTCCGTAACTTCCGGCGGTATCCCAGCAGAGAACACCTCGTTCCAGGGCGCCACTCAACAAGCGATGGCACTGAGCATCATCCGGTCTTCCCAGCTGATTAGCAATCCCATAATCCATGCCTAACTGCGCAGTACCAAGGCAGAGGCGTGACAGCCCGTCTGAGTTATCGAACAATAGGTATCTCCAACTCCAAGCGTCCTTGTCGAAATCCGTAAAAGCACGAGTGCAACATATTCGTCAAGTCGGCGTAACCCGGAATCAGCTCAATCCGTTCACCAATCGCCAGGGGGTCGGCTGCCGTACTGACCGCCAAGACTCCGTGTTCTGCCGACAGACTTTCGACTTGGAGGCCATCACGTCCGACCACTTGGGGAGTACAGATTTCGATATTCATTGCTTTACGCCCCGCATCAATCACCGCCCGTTGTTCGGTGGGCACACTGTTCACGGTCGCAAGAATAGTGAGTGAGTTTTCCAGCTGTTGAATCTGACACTGATCACGATAAAAGGCGTCCATGAAAATCGCGCCGCCCGATTGCAGCTCCGTGATTCCCGGCTGCCGCAGCGTGATCGGATAGGATCCCGTTCCGCCACCAGAAACAATGGGACAGCTCAATCCCACCTGTTCGAGCTGGGCCCGAACCCGAGCAACACGTTCGAATACAGCCTGAATTGCTCGCTCTTTTTCCACCAGATCCTTAATTGTCAGCAGATGGCCTTCGTAGGCCATCAGCCCCACAAATTCGAGGCCAGGGAGATCAACGATGTGCTGCGATAGTCGCTTAACATCCTCGCTGTCTTCCACCCCCACACGCTGCATTCCAATTTCCAATTCAACCAAAACTCGCACACTTCGCTTCGCATCTGCCAACGCTCGTGAAATGGGAATCGCCTGGTCCATGTGATCGATGCAGATCATGACATCAGATTTTTCGGCCAGTTGAACCAGGCGTCTGATTTTCGGAGCACCGGCAATCAGATTGGCAATCAGCAGATCATCAATGTCGGCATCGGCCATAATCTCCGCTTCGCGCAACGTCGCACACGTCAAGCCACACGCGCCCGCCTCCACCAACCATTTGCCAATGATTGGAGACTTGTGACACTTTGCATGGGGTCGCCACTGGACTCCACGGCGCTCACATTCACCCACCAGACGTTGCACATTGGAGTCCAAGCGATCCAAGTCCAAACAGAGGGCCGGCGTCGCTAACTCTGCTTTTGTACAACCAATCAGATTGGGCTGACCACTCATGATTCTGTCACCTCCTGGGTTCCCACCCGACGCTTTCCACAAATTAGACTGGCCAAGGTTCCGACTATGACAGAGACCAAGAACGAGCTGGGAATAATCCAGAGAAAACTAATTCCCTGCACACCAAACAGATCCTTCCAGAAAGCGATCGAAATGGCCGTAACGATCCCAGCAACAGAACCAATCCAAGTGCCAACCGTATTGGCTTTTTTAACAAAGATGGCCATGAAGAACAGATAAAACAGGGGTGCGGTAAACAGATTCGCCACCTTGTAAACCACCTCAAACATATTGCCCTTCACATTACCAATCTGCGAACTGAGCAACACTACAATCACGCCGACCCCAACGGATGTCCAACGAACAAGCTTCACATGCTCGTCACCCCCAAACTCCCGCTTACGAAAACGACGAACAAAGTCTTCGCTGACAACGGCGGCCGATGAATTTACACCCGACGACAAACTGGACATCGCTGCCGCTAACAATCCTGCAATCACGAGCCCACTCATTCCGAGTGGCAATCCAACCACGACGAATCGGGGAAACAGCTTGTCGGCGTTGGCGTAGACCGTTTGGCCATCCGCCATTCGATCGGGATTGGCGGAAAAGAATGCCAACAGAGCGAGCCCCATCAACCCCAAAAAAACAATCACAAAAAAGTCAGCGGAGAGCGACACGGCCAACGTTCGTCGAGCCGCACGAACGTCCTTGGTCGCCAGGTAGCGTTGAATGGCCATTTGATCCGATCCGGCCGTGCAAACATACCAGGCAAAGGTACCCAGCATTGCATTCGCGAGAGTTGCCCGCGTTTCCGGATTGAAATCGAACCACAACTTGAGAGCCGGCCAGTGCGTTGGCCACTGACTTGGCAACCAGGCCGTTACCCCCCCCAAGGAATAGGTAATCAGAAACAGCGAGGCCAAAGCGCCGGTAAAAAGAATAAACGTTTGCATTACGTCCGTCATCACCACGGCTCGCAGGCCCCCCAGAGAGGTGTACACCACGGTGACCACACCCAGTACAACGGCGACGTAAGGCGTTGCCTGCTCGCTGAAGCCAGCGGCCGGAATCAAGACAATGGCCGTTGTCCAATAAATAATGGCTGCCATCCACAGAAAACGCAGTGACAAAAACAAGACGGAACCAAGCAAACGCACGCTTACCCCAAAACGCAACTCAAGAATTTCGTAAGCACTCGTGACCCGGAGTTTGACCAAGTAGGGAATCAAGAACCATCCAACCACAAAAAACACGAACGGATAGGAGGCATAGCCCAGCAGGATCACGGGCCCGTTCTTAATCATCTCACCGGGCCAAGCCAAATACGAGAGCGTGCTTAACATCGTGGCAAAAAGAGAAAGACCCACCATCCATGCACTCATGTTCCGCCCGCCAAGCAGATAGTCTCCAGCGGATGCCGTCCGTCTGGCATAATAAATCCCAATGGCCAACATTACGACGCCATAAAGTGCCACGACACACCAATCAAAGGTTGGCATCCGCGCAATCGTTCGGCGCTGTATTCTGCAGACTGCATGAGCCGCGCTCGACTTGACATCAGGGTGGACTTTGTCGTCGGCCAGCAAGCGAGCCAACGCCGGCTTCCAAGCATCTCCCAAATCGGCGGCGAGGCGAGTTACCTCGTATTGCTCGGCGACTTCCCCCCGCGCAAGCAAAGCGAGCAAATCCTGTTCGAGCGATGTTTGCCCTTTCGCCTTATCCGATGAATGCCGCCAAGCGGCCGTCATGAGATAGATACGAGCTGAAGAGTCGTCTGCTTCATTCTGCCAGGCACGTTCGAGTGCTGATCTGGCTTCGGGGGAGATTGTTGCCTGATGGCGAAACACATAAGCCGCTGTTTGCCTCGCAATCGATTCGTCGTGGGAGAGCAATTCAATTAAACGGGATTCAGCTTCCGTTGCGCCACTGTTGAGCAGCGCCCACCAGGCGTACGCTTGCCCGGAAATCGGCCCAGATTTTGCGAATCTTTCCAACTCGATTCGAACCGGGTCAGCCTCTGGATAAGCAACTCCTAGTTTTGCCAGCGACTCAACCGCATGGATCCGATCGACTCCCGTTTCATCCAGTAGGGCGGCTTCAATCGTTTGAAGATGCTCTCTAAAAACAGCCCGATCATGTTGGTCCAGTTGCGCCAAGACTCGCCAAATACCGATACGATATTCAGGTTCCTCCCCATGCAGCCGCAATTCTTCCGCGAATTCTTCGCGTACTCCATCACGATAGTCCAACGAGACGAGGAATTCTGCGGCATGAACTTTCACCCACCGCTGCTGCGTGCCGAGCGAATCTCGTAATTGCCTGGTGGCATCTATTCTCAGATGCTTGTCGTTATCGGAGATATCCGATTGACTTCCTGTGCACCCCGCAGCCCAACAGATGCTCCCAATTGCGAAGAAGAGCAGGCCTCGAGCACTCATATCTTACCCTTTGCTCGCCAATCCGATGCCAAGTTCTTCTGGTATTGATCACGTCTCGCTTGATCAATCTTCGCCTCTGCCGAAAAATAAACGAATCCGAGCGCCCGCCGGGTTCGCGCCGAGCGATTTGCATCCGCACGGTGAATTGCCATCGCATCATGAATAATCAGATCGCCAGGCATTACGCAAGCGGCGACCTCGCTTCGCAGATCCTCCTCTCGACCATAATCCACGATCCCTTGGCTAAAACCCAGCACCGCGGTCCGTCCATGGCTTCGCATCTCACCACGATGAGAACCGCGCACATAATAGAGACAACCGTTCTCTTGATCCACTGGATCGAGGGCCATCCAAATCGTCAGCGCTTTACATGGATCAAGATGAAAATAATAACCGTCTTGATGGGGCGGCGTCGCATCACCAACAATCGGCAGCTTATTGAAGTAAGCAGCATCATGCGGAATTACTTTTGTGCCACAAAGCCGTTGTGCAAGGTCGGACAGGCGTCCCTCTACCAAAAGTCGCCGAAAGTACCCATCATGCTTGTCCATGCGGGGCAGCATACGAATCAACTGCCGAGAATCTACATCCTCGAAAAATGCATCCATGGTGGGCAACCCAGGAACAACTTCGTCGATGTAACGCTGCAGATTATCCGACAGAAGTTGAATATCCACACCCCCAAAGAAACGCGGAATAACAACGAACCCGTCAGCCAGATACTGGGATTCAATTCGGCGGATATCGTCGGGCCAGGGCATAATATTTTCAATTGATAAACTCGGTACGGACACGGAGCTCGCAGATCAAGCCAGTTTGTTATCGAATGTAAAACCGAGGCGACCATAGGCGGCCTGCATCGCTTCATGAGCCAGCTTAACCGATACAATATCAGCTCCTGAAGTAATAAACCGTGCTCCCATCTCAAGAAACGTCTGTGCCTCTTCGGGGGATCCAGCCGGTCGGCCCCAATCTTTTCCGAATTGGCCTGCGGCTTCGGCAATTCGCTTCATCGCATCCATTAGCTTGGGGTGTGAAAAGTCATCCGGCACTCCAAGCTGAAGACTCAGGTCAGCCGGCCCCATCATCAAAATATCAATTCCGTCAACCTGCGCGATTTCCTCAACGTTTTCAAGCGCGTCGGCCGTCTCGATCTGCATGATCACCACCGTCTGTTCATTCGCCGCCTGCGTATATTCGGTCATCGTTTTGGAAAGAAAGGGTACATCGGCGTTAGCCCCATCGAAGCCGCGACGTCCCATCGGTGGAAATTTACACCAGCGAACAACCTCAGCCGCTTCCGTAGCCGTATCGCACTGCGGATACATGATTGCATTCGCACCGACTTCCAACATGCGCGCCATACGTACAAACTCACCCTTCGCCGGGCGTGCCACGATATCAGATGCTCCCACACGGGTGGCTGCCATCAACTGCGTGGCTCTCTCAAGACTCACACCGTGATGTTCCATATCGAGCCAGATTCCGTCGAACCCCATCAAACTCGTCATTTCGAAGAGTGCCGGATCGGCAAAATGAAGGCAGGTAATCAAGATGGGCTCCTTACGAGCCAGCTTGGTTCTAATTCGACTTGGTCGCATCGTTTGAATTCCGTTACTAAGTTTTTTGAAAGGGAGCCCCATCGTAACAAAACCCAGCAGCCGACTCGACCATCGAACTCACTTTTCATCATCGAGTGTCTGAATTCTGATTCTGGCCGCCCTCGCATCACAACGCCGAGAGGCTTTGCCGTCAAACAATCCGCAGCGATCGTTGTCCAGCTGATCGATTAATCCACAAGTCTCTGAAAGCCCGAATGCTTTACGGGTCCGTCTAATCGCTCCAGAACATCACCGCTCGCTACGGCCATTGCTAATTCAGCAAACACGTCATCTAGCGAATTTAGGTAGAGATCAACGATGTGTTCATTGTGCGCGAGGGTGACGGAACAGACGCCCGCCACCAAAAATCCTCGCTCTAACATGCGGGTCGTCATCAGCGTCAGGAGCTCAGCATTTTCAGAACAATCGAACGCCAGCGTACACGAGGCGGGTCGCCCTTCGATCTTGATCGCTAGCCGATGTTTTTTCGCCAGCTTTTCCCAGCCTTGTATCACCTGAGAACCGATCCTGGCCAAGTGTGCGGGCACATCGATTCGCTGCATCTTGCGAATACAGGCCAGCGCGGCTGCCGGCCCAATCCCCTCCGTCCAATACGTACTAGAAATGAACGAGTCCTGACAGCCTTGCATCTTACTGGCACGTCCCAGGATGGCGCCCATCGCAAACCCATTACTCATGCCCTTGGCAAAGACGGCCAGGTCGGGTTCCACGCCAAACTTTAAATGAGCTCCTCCCAAACACAATCGCCAACCAGATGAAATTTCATCAAAGACAAGCACACTATCTTGCTCATCAACTCGCTCTCGAATTTCTTCCAGAAAACCAGCAGCCGGATCGATTCCACGTGTAGGCTCCATCACAACGGCGGCTAAATCATCACCGCATTGGTTAATTGCCTGATGAAATTGATCGAGGTTATTGTACTCAAACACAACAACCGTGCCGGCCAATTCACGTGGCACCCCAATGGGGGCGAGTCCAGGCAACAGGTGCTTGTCAAGTTGGTAGTCCGCCGCTCCGGCGACACCATCTCCTAGGTTCGCTGCCAGATACCAATCATGCCAACCATGGTATCCGCAGACTGCAACCTTACTCCGTCCGGTGGCAGCCCTTGCGATTCGCACTGCGACCGCCACTGCATCGCCCCCCGACCGAGTAAACCTCGCTTGATCCGCCCAGGGATGAATCTCGGTTAACAGCCTAGCTAATGCTACTTCATCCGCTGTTTGCTGAGTCGCCATGCTGCCAAGATGAACCCGACGTATGACTGCCGCATTTACGTCGGGATCGGAAAACCCCAGGATGGTTGAAAGGATTCCGCAATGTGACATATCGATGAATCGTCGCCCGTCTGCGTCAATCACTTCGCAACCAATCGCTTGCTCGTAATAGGGAGGCCATTTCCCAGGCGCAAACATTTCCGGCCGCTTGGATAACAACTGTGTGCCACCGGGCATCAAGCTCTTTGCCTGAGCATAAAGTGCTTGACCACTATCGCCATTATTTTTTTTATTCGGCTCCCCAAGCCCGGCTTCCGGCCGGCAATCAAGACTCAACAGCTGACGAGCATTTCCCGCAAAAATGGCTTCGATATCTTTTTCGCACAGCTTCATGGTTCGACACGCTTGCTTCAATGCGAGCAACGATTCAATCCCAACCAGTTGTGGTGTGGACGTTGGACTGTTTCCCCACTGAGCGTTGTAATCGTGGAGCCAAAAAAATCCATCACCAATTGAAACACACCGACCACGCAACTCAGACACGGGAAAGTCACTGCCATACATCAAACGAGTTGTTCCAAAGGTCGACAGAATTGCTTCCAACGCAGCAGATTCGCACACCGCTGAAGTATCAAACCAAACGTTCGGCAGGCCCCTTAAGCTATCCACGGCAGCCACCGTATGGTTGGCATTAAACCCTCGCGCTGCATGAGCGAGGACTAATTGTGCGCGAGGATATTTGACACAGTGATCACGGATGTATTCCTGGTTTCGCCGATCACTCAATGCACTCGGCAACACCATGTGCATCATGATCGTAAGCGAATGTTTCTGGGCTAACCGCCAGGCCCATTCCGGCAGAAATTCGCCTTGCTCTGCATGAAATGTATCGCTCCGTTTCGCAAACACATGATACACCTTGAATCCGACCCAGCCATGCTTCAGAAGTTCAGCTTCCACGTGAGCCGGATCATCATTGGGTCGTATGAGCATCAACCCGCGACTACCCGTTTCGCCCTGCAATGTTTCAGACAAGAACTGATTCGCCGCACCGCAGTCGACACCAGGAACCGGGAACGGAAAATAAAGTCCGTCAACAATCACTCGATCACCCATCCATTGACGCATGCATGAGACGAGCGTCTGATGTCTGATCAGGGGCGAACCATGAAATTCGGTGTCAGAAGCAACTGGGACTAAATGGCGAAGATCGTAAAGATGAGCATGCACATCAAACGCAGCCGCCGGCACAAATCCGCTCAACTGCCGATCAAACAGCTCACGATCCGACGCGAAATACTCAACCCGATTGACGTCGGCTGCCTGCAGAACACCGGATTGTTTTGAGGGTTGGGAATCGTCGTTCATGGGCTCGTCAAGGGTTCTTGGCCTGTGGCTCCGCAGTCAACAAGGCCCGTTACCCCAGTAACCGTGCCTTAATTCGAATTCAATTGACTGTTCGACAACGAGCCGATCATGCTGTGCAGTTCCCTCCGTGAGTCAGAAACAACGACATTGTTTCATCCACCGAGTGCTGCGCGAGACAGGCAGGTCATTTCGCTTTGTACGAAGCGAATTGCATGGCGAAAAGGTCGGCATCTTTCAAGACAAAACGTACGCGGATGGGCTTCCCAGCTAAATCTCCCAGTTCCTTGCCAGATTTCCAAGAAATCGGAGCACTAATCCGATCTCCAATTCTTGGTTGGCAATCTTCGAGCGTAAAACCGGGAATCGGATTTCCTTCCTCGTCCTGCAATTCCACGATCACCGATCCAGCCGCACTGGTCGCATAATTAAGCAACAAACGTACGTTCTCTTGCTGACCAAAAATAAGTGGACGGGTCAGCATCTCGCCCTCATTGTAGCCCGTATGCACCGATGCGAAGCCGTCAGTACGCAACGTGAACCGCTGCAAATGGGAAGTAGGTTGCCCATAATTTTTCTGGAGATAAATCGATATTTCGTCCTCGCTGGTCGGCACAATCCCCAAGGCTGGATAATTGGTACGCGAGACCCAGTTCTGCAATCCTAAGCCAGGACGAATGAAGGACTCCATAAACGTGCGATCATATTGACTGCCACCCCTTGAACTGAGCAGCACCGCATCCGAGCAATCTCCGAAATAATTTTTATTGACGTTTATCTGCTCGGCTTCTGAGGCCGAAATCACCTGGCGTCCCGGCATAAAGCGGGCTGCGACTCCCAAATAGAGATGAGGCGCACGAAAATAAGGTGTCGTCTGATTCGTGTAGAGATGCTCCAAGGGAGTATCTCCGAACGACATCCGTACAGGATCTGTCCAGTGAATGAAATCCTTGGAAGTCGTGCGACTGACCGTTCGAAAACCACCGTATCCCGTCCCCGTCCACGTCCGAAAATAGCAAACATATTGGTGTTCGGATTGTGAATAAAACGAGACGTTCTGTGAATCGAACAGACCTTGAGTGAAAACCGGATCGGATTGAATCCTTTTCCACCGCAGGCCATCAGAGGAAACAAACCCAATCAAACCGGCAGACGTTCCCCCCAAAGCCTTATAACGTTGATCGGCGGGCGCATCAGGGTTTTGATCCAGAAACGGTGAAAAATTATGTGAAGCTGGAGTCTGGCCGGCCAGAACCACATTATTTTGGCGACTCCCTTCAATTTCGTAGAGCCCTAAGTTCGGCTTGTGCCAATCAATACCATCTTCACTTTCGGCATAACAAGTGACCTCACGATTCGTTCCATCGCGTCCAGCTGACGGTAAACCTCGATAATACATGCGAAACCGATCGGCATCCTTGATGACCGTGGTGTAACCACAAAAAGCACCCTCCCAGGGCCGATCAAACGATAAGACTGACTCTGCAGCGCGGGGTGCGTGGAGTCGGAGTTCGGCATTCTCCAAGGCGTGGATCAAATGACGATCGACGAATGGCTCCAATCGATTTCCAATTTCAATAGGTGCAGATTCATCGAAGCGAATTTTTGCAAGATAAATGTTGGTTTTGCCCTCATGACTGGCATAGTAGCTGACCCAAAGCTGATCGTCGTGCCAAACCAAGCCGGGATAACTGGTATCACCTCCGGATGGTAATTTGATCAAGGGATTCATCGTTCCTTTAGCGGGATCAATTATCACCAATTCCGTGCGGGCTCCGCCGTCATACAATCTGCCAGCGCCAATCCAGTGGCCGGAGGGAATCTGCAGAAAATTCGGACCGCCAAATCGTACTTTCAAGTCAACCCACGACCATTTGTCGTAGGGAGCTGGCGCAACGCCCAGATAAGCCGAATTCTGCTCACCGTCACGTCGATGCAAACAGTACGCTGTTCCATATTTTGTAAATCGTATCCGTGCTTCCGTTGGCCAACCGCCTTCCGCGAGCAATGAATCAGTGACTACCTCATAGTTCAATCCATCCTTGGTTTTGAGCAGTGCACTCTCCGCACGATTATCCGGTGTTCCATACGAAACGCCGTAAGCCGTGTCTCCGTGCCAGGTCACTCGCCAGAGCCAACGACCGAGGGGCAAAACAATTTCAGGCTCGGTAAAGGCCTCGCCGTCTTCCGAGAAACTAACGAATGTACCGGTACGTCGCTGACCATCGGCGACTTTCTGCGCGCCTCCAAGCACCATTAACCGATTGTCCGGCGTAACAGACAATGCCGCGTCACGTAAATCGTAATCTTTCAGAGCGAGCAAGCCGGCGGAGCCCCATTGATCCCCATCGGCCGAGGTGATGATCCGCAACTTGCCGATGTCGCCAGCATGACCTTGCCCTTCACGAAACGCACAGTAGAACCGGTCGTTCCACCGCACGAGGTCGGTAAACGCATTATGGGGCGCACGATCCCAAATCTTTTTCGTTTCGACCACATCCAATTGAACGTCGGCCGCCGCGACGCAGGCGACGCAGGCGACGCAGAACACAAGCAAGATCAACGAAAACGTCGAGCCCAATCGGCACAACCGCTTGGGCGATAAAGGTCCATGCAACATGTTATTTTTTCCTATGGATCGCCTTTTGTTAAAGGTGAATTCATCAATCATCCTGAATGGTAATTGCAAATATCTTTGCATTCGTCAGATGAATTCGTATCTGATAACCTTCGCTTGGTAGATCAGCCAAGCGGCTTTTTCTCCAGCGAACCGGATGTTTAAGGTTGTCATCTGCCAGAGGCATTGACTGATCTTTGGTATAACCCGACACCCGATAGCCACTTGAATCCAACAGTTCGATTTGAATTTCCCCACCGCGCGCATCCGCATTCACACTAATTCGCATCTCGGGGGACAACCGGATTGGCTTGAGCGTAATCTGGCCTTGCTTTCCTCTCGGCTGAATGGCAACAAAACGATCACGTGGAAGTGTAAACAGTCCGATGCCACTCTTACTCCGCTCAACATCCGCTGTCCAACTCGGATACGCGCCGTAATAGAAGCGAATCTCGTCTGGAAGAATCACCGGCGTGCTGTTGGTCCACAGACAGCCCGCATCGAATGTTTCCCCATCACCCGTAACAGGCAAAAAAGACCGGCTACTATACGAACGGCGCCATTCGATCCCATCGCGGCTTGTCGCCAATTCCGCTGGCATATTTCCGGTACCACCACGATCAAACCCACCAAAATCCAAACGCTGAAGCAAACCGAAATAAACGCCAGCATGCAGAAAAACCGGAGCCCCATGCAACTGACCACTATCATCATCCGAGGCAGTTAGCACCAAGGTAGGCGGCGTCCAATCAACAAAATTTTCTGATTCGGTTCTCACAACCGCTCGCTTCCAGAATCGATCGCCACTGGGCGCATCAATCCAGGTTTTCGAATAAATGACGTAGCGGTCTCGTTTTGAGTCAAACATCACGTCGATTACATCACTAATCGCCGGCCGAGGTTGGGGTAACCCTTCGGATTCACGGACCAACGGCGGGGGCCCAGGTTCGCCGTAGGCGCCCTGCAGCAACGGTGGAGCGATATATTTTTCCCAATGAATTCCATCGGCTGAAAAAGCGACGCATAGCCCCGGAACATCCCGTCCCTTCACATTCACAAAATCCCAATAGGCCAACTTATAGCGTCGTAAGGCGTTGGGCTCGTTCGCATCGTACAAAACCGATGCGCCGTAATTCACGCTCCGCAGGCCATTCCCCACAAGCACAATATTCGTTGCCTCGTCACCATTAAAATCAAACAACCCCAAGGCTGGTTTTTGCCAATTGACACCATCAGCAGACGTAGCATAGCAAAGGACTACTCGCCGCGAAGCCTGCTTGGCTCGTCCCCCGGCGTAAGCCTGATACCAAGCTTGATACCGGCCCGTCACGGGATTGTGATGAACGCTGCAATACCCGATAGCAAGTTCCCACGGTTTGGTCTCCGTCAGAATTGCTGATTTTGCGTGACGTGTTGGCTGTTGCAAAATACGTTGCGTACCAGAGCGGTAGAGCACGTCATGATCGTCAACAAAAAGAATCGTGTGATCGGTTGCCTGTGCCACGGCAACAAGCGAGTACAACAAGACCAACGAATTCACAATAGGGCAGCCGATAGCACGAATGTTTAACATCGCAATTCACCATTCCACACAGACCCGCTACATACCGATCTACGGGACTTGTATTCATGCAACCAATCCAAGCACGCCGCAGACTTCCTTTGCAAATGAGCCTCGCGCTCCAAGTGCAAACTCTTGTGAAAAGCATTCTAGCGACTCAGGAGGGGGGTTCGCCATCAGTCATCATCGAAAATAGCGTCGATCGCAGCAGCCAGCTGAGCCTGCATCCGGGCGACAGCCAAGTAGCTGCCTTGTTGAAAAGCAAATACTAAGTCGCTCGAATCGAATTCACCGTCTCCATTCCAGTCACCCGTTTCATAGCTGGAATTGAGCGTCATCCCATCTTGATATTCTCCTGCCTGAAAAACGACGACTAAATCGGCCGAGTTAAACAGGCCATCATGATTTGAGTCACCCGCGATCGGGCGGATCATGATTTCACCAGGACTTCCTCCCGAAACGGTACTTTCTCGCCAGCCAGACGGCTGATTCCAAAGGTCGAGATCATGAATCGACGGGCTCACGAATTCCAGTGTTTTACCTCCCCCATCGGTCGCATCAAACCATTGGTCGGAATAGGTAACCTGCTGCAGTAGGTCGCCGCCCGCATGCAAGCTAATCGTTTCACCACCATTACTAAGCTTCCCTTCCCACTGTCCGGCGACAGGAAGGCGATCTCCATAACGAACTCGAAAAGCATCCAGATCTTCGACGATCAAGATCGTCTGCTGAGGTGCCAACATAGCAATTTCACTCTGCGCAAAATCGAATTGAACACCTTCCAAACTCCCTTCACGGTTCGCAAGTTCAAGTGTCACATCGCTTAAATCGATCGTCGCCTCACCAATATTCACCAATTCGAGAAACTCGAATTCTTGGGCATTTGCGATCCCGGCAACTTTTTCGGCGTTGGTCACCGGTGCGGGATTGAAATTAATCTCGGAAACCCGCAGATTGGCAGTGGTCGCGGCCACCCCCACGGTGAAGCGAACCTCATTCAAAGCAGACCATTGACCCTCTAAAAGGATCCGCGACTTGACCGTCACGTGGCCTGCAAGCGGAATTGGCGACGCATAGAGGTTACCGTCCAACCGTGGGTCCGTTCCATCTAACGTATAAAAAAGCTGGCCAGCTTCATTCGGATTCTTGATTACTAGCTCAAAGCCATCACTGATCGTACCGCCATGTTGACTAAAAACAGGAGCTGCATGTTCCGGATAGAGTCCGAGCGATTTAAATTGATCGAGCACAAGATCTGATCGGACGGGAAACCATTTTCCCAACAAACGATCACGAACTTTTTGAAATTGCTCGTGGGGCGTGTATTGAATTCGTCGCAAATCGCCCCAGCGGGTCGCTTCCGCGATCAAAGCTTGTTCGATTTCACCTGTCAGCTCCATCCAACGAGCGGCTGGAACATTCCGCTCTGGATGATCTGGATTCCAATCGGTGTTTTGCGGATCAACGTACAGAACTCCTCCCTCGAAGAAAGCTCGCTGAAGGTGGTCGGCAAACAGCAACCGAAAATCGTCATTCGTACGCAAAGCGTGATAGAACTTCGTTGGAGAATCGCTGTCACGTCGGTGAGGCCTGGTGCGATTGCTGCGCACGTGCGGTTTCATCCCGTGCTCGTTGTCCCACATAAAAAACTTAAAGCCCGTGCTATCAGCCGTCCGATCTCGCCCCATGTAAAAGTTGCCGGGCCAATCATTTGCCGCCGCATAGGCTCCAACAATCACATAGTCAATCAGACTTGGAACATCGATCAACACGGGGTAATCAGGATTCCTCGTGCCGTCCGGGTTGTTCCCCTGGATGCGTTGGTAGTCAGCCGTGTCAGAGAAATCAAGGTAACCGGCCGAAAAATCACGTGGGTCTTTCTGAATCGCAGTCAATAAATCATGGTAGGCATCGGGAGTTCCATCGATGATTTCCTCATGGTTCTTGACGATATCATAGTCGTCACTGCTGCCACCAAGATACGACTGGGCAAACGAACCATCCGGACGTTCCGTCGGATTATACAATCCCCAATAAAGTCCATTGATGTACAGATGAACCCAGTTGCCGTGCGGCTGGACTTGCCCCATCGCCAGCAAGGTCTCTCTTGCCCATTGGTCTCGAACGAACTGGCCCAGCCGATTGTCACCCGTATCGTACACCCAAGCGTCTTGCGAGTTCGATCGTAGTACGAGCGTATTAAACGACTCGGCCGCCCTATTTCCAAAGAGAGGATAATCTAACTGAGATGCTCCATAGTCGTCACGAAAGACAAGCCTCAAGGAATGCTTTGGATTACGGCTTGGATTACGAGAGGTATAGCCCTGAATTCTAATTCCCGCATCGATCTGAAATCCCGTTTCCTGCTGACTCGGATCGATATATTCCACCGAGACAGGTCGTTCCCAACGCTCACCGCGTCCCTCGGTGTTTGCGTAAATCCCATCCTGTTTTCCGAACATGCCATCGATCGATGTGACAAGAGACATGGAGGGCAAAGCGAGTAGCGAATTCTTGATAACATCTCGAGCCTGATCGACCGTGAAGCTTTCGTTGCCGGCGATCGCCGCAAGATCTTCGGGATCTTGATCCATTCCCCAGTCCGTGAACGTGTTGCCCCAGGTCGCGGGAAATCCATCGGGAGGTGTACTGTTTTGTGCCAACACGTCATCAAGAAAAAAATAGGTGTGCGTCACCACTTGAGAAGGAACCAAATCATGCCGAAAGGCGGCGACCCGCAGTGTTGTCGTCTGGGCAAGATTTAATGGTGAATCATAATCGAGCCCGTTCGTCTCCGACGGATCCGTGCCGTCAAGCGTGTAGCGAATTCGAGCCTCAGGTGTTGCGGTAGTAAGTTCGAGGAAGAAGGGTTGCTCAAAGAAACCACGCTCGACACTCAAGCGAGCTTCTTCGGTAAACCCGTCGCGAGGGTCGACATTCGCCCGACCAGGGCTGGGCTCCACAAAGTAAGCGCCTGCGGTATCAGTCATCGCAGAAAGGCCATAACTGACATCCGTCTGCTGGCGCGGATAACCCTCCGCAAATTCGAAGAGTGGAATTCCATCTGCGCGGTTCAGCGATAAATACTCTCCCTTGCTGGAGAGCTGAAAATTCACATGCAGATATCCCAGCTCATCCAATGCCGAATCCCGTACATCCTCACCGGATGCGAAAATAAGCAAATACCCATTGGGCTCAATCACGACATTAGCTGGCATCGCCCACTTGGTCGGGTTTTGTTCATCATCGGTCAGGTGAAGTCCGGATAAATCAACAGGTTGAGAGTGCCGATTGTGTAACTCGATCCAATCGGGTGTCGACTCATCACCTTCAAATTTCGCGTTGTCAGCAGGACGCACGCGGGTGCTTAGCGTGGTCGCATTTGATGCCATTATTTCGCTAATCACAATCGGCTGAGATGCAGTCTGAATCGCAACGAGCGTCGTCTCCCCCCGCCCAGATCCGTCAGTTGCATAGTAGGAAAACGAATCTTCCCCCTCGAATCCATCCGCCGGGACGTAAATGAAAGAACCATCCGGATTCAGATGGACTGTCCCGTGATTGCTGGCGGCAACCAACTCGGCAGTAATTCCGTCTCCGTCCGCATCGTGATCATTCGCCAGCACACCGGCTTCGTTGGAAATACGAAGCGTTTCCCCCGTTAACGTCAGGTAACTCTCCGGAAGGGATACGGGTAAGTCATTCGCCGGTTCCACATTGAAAAAAACGAGTGCCTGAAAAGACCGCTCGGAAGCATCGATCGCCGTATAACTTGCAAAATCAAGACCACTGAAATCAGCCGGCGGGATGTAGCGGAAAGCCCCATCAGACTCCAACTGCCAGTTTCCACGAGGAGAATTCCCGATCTCGGCAAACAATTGATCGCCATCCTCATCGGTGTCATTTGCCAAGACCCCTTGAGACGTCTCGACAACAAGCGCAACATCTTCCATCACTTGATAGGTATCAGGCACTGCATGAGGTCGCGTCAATAACCTGCGGGACTCAAGCGGTTCGATGTGCAAAGCAATCTTTCGTCGAGAACGTCGACGTCTTCGATCACGTTTTTCATAAAACACTTGCAGGCCTCGCAAACTAGATTTCGCGTCATTGCAAATCAACCGATGAGACTGGAATCACGTCGAGGCATCAGAAGTATCTGCTCCTGAAACTAGCGCCTTCGGATCAATCGGACGGGCACGTAAACACACCCAACACGTTCCCTTGCGAAACAACCGATTGTTAATCAATCTCCAAAATGGAGCGATTGATTATCATCTGGCCACCGCGAAAACGCAACGTAAAACCATCACGACACTGCGATTTGAACGGCTATTCCTCCAACCGAAACCGCATCACAAATTCACCGAATAGAAGAACGCTCACTCCATTCCAGCGAAGGCCAAGGGCTTCAAACAGATGAGTCTCGAAAGACTTTCAAAATACTACTCAGACGGTAGCAGTGACGATTGCCCCAGTGATACAAAAATCGTCTTGATCTCGGCACTCAATTCTCTATCAACGCGATAAAGTCCACTCTCTGACCCGATAGGCCATTCATCTTCCGAGGATTATTCTTCCCATAGATAAAGTTGCTTGGGCGGTTGGGCAAAAGCCATTTGTTGCTCAAGATCTGACAGAAAGGGATAGGCATCATTGATCAATGATTTCGAAGAATGCAAATCAAACAAGGTCTTTTGACCGGGCATCCCCACAGGCTGCCGAGGCACATCGCTCCATCCGACTAAATCTGGCGTCTCTTCCATGAACCGTCTACCCTTCAAAACTCTGGAACGCAGTTGGATGAGTCGTTTCGATCTCAACTGCGCAACAATCAACAAATTAAGAGATCAGCCATCACCAAATCGTCCGTCTCCGCATTCTTTTAATCACACACCGTTTTCCGATGCCAATGGATACTTCTCCTTTACAGGATCGTCGCTCCACAAGCAACGTGACAGCGGGAATGGTAAAAACACCGCCAAGCAGCTGCCAGCAAAGCAACTGCCAGCAACCCTGTCATCCGATCAGCCATTTGCGGAGGCAAATTAATTCGGCACAAGCCGAACCACGCGAAACCCAATCCTCGCATCTTCGATATGAGGATGACTGTAAAAGTGGCCCGCCGATTGCTTGTTATTCCCCAAATACCACGCCGCTGATCGGAGTGCACGATGAAGCTGGCCGACTGGAGATTCCGTCCACTCCCACACCCGATTGGCAAACCCAGTCATCCCCCAGGGACTCAGTAAATCAGGTTGGGGCCGATCAATGCGGGGTCGATTTGATGGGTTCCGTGCAAAATGCAGATAGGAACCCGCTCCATCAGGCTGCAACGCATAGTAGGCCGCTTTGTACCATTCATTTTCCGTCGGCAAGGTGTATTTGGCTCCGATCTGACGATTCCCAACGCGCTTCACTCCTGCCAATTGGTAAGCACCATCCTCAGTTGTGCCGACTCCCTGTTCGCCGGTTGGCCTACCATGATGGAGCCAATTGCAATATCGAACGGCATCCAACCAGGAGACATAGCTCACCGGGATCGGCAATTGCCCCAGCATGACCTGATATTGATAGCTGGATTGATTCTTCACTCTGCGAATTGCTCCAGCAGCGGTTTCCATGCGGGGATGGTACAAACCAGCCGGATCCTCGCGAGCCACCGCATTGAGAAAGCGGGCGTAGTCAACATGCGAAACCTCATGGATTGATATCTGAAAGGGCTGATCCACCGCACCAAACCGGCCCTGGCCGTGCAAATCGCGATCTGGCTCATTGCCGGGCGCCCCCACGGTTACCATTTGGTGAGGCTGTTTGGTGGGCGCGGGAACAATCCAGTTTCCGTGTTTCGGCTCCGTCGGTTGGGGCAACAGGGGACGCTGCTCGTTCATCGCAGCAAAGCCATCAGGCAAAGGAAAGGTTGCAGTCCAGTAACTGGCCTGATCCGCCGGCACTTTTCCAAAGAATTTCCATTCGGCAAATTCAAGAATTCGTGCCCAATCAGTCCGCTCCGTCGAGTGTCGGCCGCGGCGAAAATGGATCGCGTTATTTCCTGACGCTCCAAGAAGTTCGAAGGCAGGCTGCGCAGCAACCGTCGTGACCAGACTGCCAAGCGGATTGGCAAACTCATCATCAATCGATTCGGTACACAGAAGACAACGTGGCGCCACAAGTGCTTTGAGAAAATGCTGATCAAATGGCAAACGTTCTTCCTGCTTCCCAAACCACCGGATCCGCTCGTGATACCAGTGAGGCTTGTCATTTTGAGCGAGGGCCTCGGCGCCTGGGCCGAGCAGGCGGTAGCAACCGGCACCTCCAGATCCGGACTGGTGGGGGACGACAAGTCGGATGCGCTCATCCAACGCCCCAGTCAGCAATGCCATCTTTCCACCCCGTGAATGTCCGGTAATAGCAATCCGGCCCATGTCGATATCATCTCGAGTTTCAAGATAATCAATCAGTCGCATACCACACCAAGCCCAAACGGCGAGCGTGGCCCAGTCATGATTCGGATAGGCAGCCTGTGCCACTCCCACCAGCCGATCTCGATCAGGATCGAGGTCATGACGCGCGTATTCAACAAAGATGTAGCCTTTTTCCAAGAACATTGGCACATCTTTCCGCTGGCCGATTCTGTCCTCCTCGCGAATGATTACCGGTCTGCGGCCATTTTGTTTTGGCAAATAGAATACGGCACGAAAGCGCAATGGCTTGACCTTGTCAATTTCGAGCGTCACGAACTCAACATCTCCTAACCCACTTTCGTGGGGACGCCGTCTTGATTCGACCACCGAAACTTTTTCCGGACGCGCCGGCATGTTGCCATATTGATAATACAGCAGCATGGACTTCAACTCTTCGCGTCGTCGCTTCCAGTCGGCAGGCGACTCAACCGGTCGACCGTCCGCGAAGGTCAACAAGTCAGGCAAGGTGGTCACGCTGGGTAACGCATGCAACGAGTTCGGAGGTGTCCAATCGATCGGCAAAGCCGACTGGCCCAGCGACCGCTGGGAAGTCAGCAGAAGAGCCATGATGACCAACAACGCAGCGAAACTACACCGATGTAAAACCATTTTTTTTCACCTGTTCTGGCACCCTTCACAGTACCACCCCTTGACGGAGTGGCTCCTCAGGCTGTCAGCGTTCAAGTCAGGTTAGTTGCCGCCGCACGCGTTGATTGATAAAGAAAATCCAATACCATGCGCTGAGCTCTTTCATTCGATCGAAAGGCGTCAAAACATCCTCTGCCGTTGTAACACAGCCAGTTCGTTTGAGCCAAACGAAGCTCGGCTCGCAGCCGTTTTTTCGTCGACAATCGCCACTGTTCGGTTGACGTTTTAAAAAGTGGATAGGAAAGCAACACAAATCTCGGCGTTTCCTGGCAAATTAAGACTCTCCAGGCATCTACTCATCACGTCCGGCTGTTTCATCTTTCGGGCATCGTCGGCCAGCGAGCCCGGCCACCCATTCCCCCATGATGGCGTGTTCCTAGCCGCAAAAATATGTCATTGACGATTTACCAGGCCGTGGGCGTCGCGAATACCAACGCATATTTTCGTCGAACTTTTACCCTAAAGCCGACCAGGGTGAATCGAAAGAAATAATAAAATGCCGGATTTGGTGACCCGACTACAAATGAAACAACGTCCAGATTCCTATATAATTCCAATCGTATTCGCCGGACGCAAAGCAAGAATTACACGGCCATCGTTTTGGAAAAACTCGAAAGGAACCATCCCGTGTCCAAACGCTTTCAACTATCTCGTCGTCGTTTTATGAAGACAGCAGCAAGTGCAAGTACAGCTTTTGCTCTACCCAACATCGTGCCCGGATCCGCCTTGGGCATGAACGGTATCGTGGCCCCGAGTGAACGGATCGTGATGGGGGGAATTGGAATCGGCAATCGTGGGACGTACGACCTGGGTTGCTTTCTACAACAGCCGGACGTTCAATTCGTAGCGATCTGCGATGTGAAGGAATCAGCTCGCAATGCAGCCAAAGGGCGCGTCGACACACGCAACGGCAACAACGATTGTGAAACTTATCGAGACCTCCGAGTTTTGCTAGACCGAGCGGACATCGACGGCGTTCTGATTGCGACAGGTCCCAATTGGCACGCGACGGCAGCCACGATGGCCGCAAAAGCAGGCAAGGATGTCTACTGCGAAAAACCGTCAACGAAAAACATTCAACAGAGTCTTGATTTAGCAAAAATCTTTAAACGAACAGGTCGTGTCTTTCAAGCTGGAACGCAACGGCGAAATCTACCGCACTTTGAGTTCGCCTGCGAGTTGGCAAGAACCGGGAGGCTAGGCACACTTCGAAAGGTCTACGCACATCCGGCTGGCATGACCACAAAAACCAGTGGATGGGCGACTCCTCAACCCGAACCTAACAAAGAGGACGTGGATTGGGATATGTATCTTGGTCCCGCCGCATGGCGTCCCTTCAACAAGGCACATTTGGACGGCTTCAACTTCGAGAAGGGCGGCGGCATGGTCGGTGGCGGCGTGTTGGAATGGGGTTCGCATTGCGTCGATTTATGCCAATGGGCGAACAACGCTGATCGAACAGCACCGGTTGAATATTTTCCACCGAGCGATGGCCAAGTCGTGGCCAATTACGAGAATGGCGTCCAACTCATCATTCGCGAGAAAGATTGGATTCCCCTCGGGTCCTGTCCGGTGCGATTCGAGGGCGACGATGGCTGGATCGAAACGGGTGACAGTGGCAAATTTGTCTTGAGTTCACCGGAGCTTTTGGCGGGACGGAAAGTGGCTGAGATCGGTGGCTATCCGGCAACCTTCCACGTCCGCGATTTCTTGAATTGCGTTAAGTCGCGGGGCGAGCCAAGAGCCACAGCCGAAACGGCCTGTTACGCCCACATTGCCTGCCACGCAGCCAATATCGCCGTCTATTTGGACCGCGAGCTGAAATACGATCCGGTCAAGAATGAATTCATCGATGATCCGCAAGCCAATCGGCTCAGATCCGAAGCATTGCGTGAACCTTGGCGCATCTAAAGTGGCCAAACCTGTTGACTCATCAGCTCCTTTCCAGACGGAAATAAAAATGAATATGACCTCGTTTCAAAATACAGCGTTTGCTTTTTTACTCACCTTCATCACGGGCTCGTTTGCTCAACAAACGTGCCTTGCCCAGACCGACCGAGAGGCAGAATTAATTGCGATTTTGCAGTCCGACGCTCCGGGGGCTGAAAAGGCAATTACCTGCAAACACCTTGCTGTCCATGGAACCGCCCATGCAGTTCCAGAACTCGCGAAATTACTGCCAGACCCGAAGCTCACCTCTTGGGCCCGAACTGCGTTAGAAGTCATTCCTGACGACTCGGCCGATGAAGCACTTCGATCCGCCCTAACCCATCTGGACACCGGCCGTCCGCTGATAGGAGTTATTAACTCCATCGCAACGCGTGGCGACACGGCCGCCGTTCCCGCACTAGTCGAACGGCTTCAGTCGGATCACCCAGAAGTCCGAATCGCCGCCGCCGTTGCGTTGGGAAAGATTGGCGATGCGCCGGCCCAACAGGCTCTTGAAAACGGCCTGGCAAAGCTGGCCACGCAAGCGAATCCGGGTGTTGCGGAAGGATGCATCTTGGTTGCAGAACAACAATACGATCGCGGAGACCTTGCTGCAGCCGCGACGCTTTACGCAAAGGTACGTGAGGCTCAGGTCGCGAAGCAACGAATGCTCGAGGCGACACGAGGGCTCATTTTAGCCCAAAACTCAGCCGAACTTCTCAGCGAGCTATTGCAATCGGAAGACAAAGATCATTTTGGACTCGGCCTGCGTACCGCACGTGAACTTCCGGGCCAGGAAATCACGGACGCGTTGGTTCAAGCTTTAGACAATGCGGAAACCAAACGTCAAAGTATGATTGTCCTCTCACTTGCCGAACGCGATCGCGACTCGGTACTTCCGGCGATCCTACGTCTTGCTGGCTCAGGAAATTCGAACGCTCGAAAAAATGCGTTCCTTGTGCTCGGCAATGTGGGCAATGCATCCACCGTCGATACTCTCCTCGATGGCGCCTCCGATGCGGATGGCGAAGTGGCCGAATCGGCCAAGGACGCTCTTGCGGCCCTCACCGACCCGGCCGTCGACGCCGCCATCAAACGTCGCCTATCGGAGGCTGAGGGATCCACTCGTACGGCGATCATTGAAACCATTGGCGCTCGCCGTATCGACGCCATCTCTGACCTGCTGATCGCGGCGGATGACAGCGATCCCAAAGTTAGAACAGCCGCTCTGACCGCCTTAGGTGCCACGGTGGGACCCGATAATTTGACGGAACTGGTCCAACGCTTCACGAATCCGAAACATGCAACCGACCAGGGGACAGCGCTTAAGGCATTGACAACTGCCAGCACTCGAATGCCCGACCGTGATGCGTGTGCGACTCATTTGACAACGGCCATGAAAAATCAACCTCTCGAAACCCAAGCTGCACTCATCGCCATTCTTGGCAATGTGGGTGGCTCGAAGGCACTCCAAACCGTTGCCGCATCCGCCAATCACGAGCAGGATGCACTCAAAGATGCCGCCAGTAAAACTCTTGGCAAATGGATGACACCCGACGCAGCGCCGGTATTACTGGAACTCGCCCAGCCAAAAGCAAACGGCAAATACCAAATCCGCGCCTTGCGTGGCTACTTGCGAATCGCGCGTCAGATGCAACTCACCCCCGCCGAACGAGCAGAGATGTGCGAACAAGCACTCCGATCCGCCGGAAGAGATCAAGAGCGCGCTTTGGCTCTGCGTGTTTTGGAGATTCATCCCAGCCTGGATTCGCTCGCTGTCGCCATCAAAGCCAAACAAACCCCGGTGATCCAGGATGCGGCTCACCAAACCTCGCTGCGAGTTGCAAAAAGTCTTCCCGGACAGGCAGCCGAAGTGGCAGCAATCCTGGAGAAAGGAGGGTTAAAACCAGCAAAAATCGAAATCCTCCGGGCAACCTACGGAACCGGCGACCAATCGAAAGATGTCACCGAACATCTGCAACGAAACGTTGGTCAACTGCCGATCATCAGCCTGCCATCGGCTAGTTACAATACGGCCTTTGACGGCGATCCGGCACCTGGAGTCGTGAAACAATTGACCGTGGAATACAAGATCGATGGCAGTCAAGGCGAAGCGTCCTTCCCAGAAAATGCCGCCATCATCTTGCCCACGCCATAAGCCGGACGAAGCCGCATCTCGAACAACGCAGGGCTACGACCGCAGGCCCTGCGTTACCCTGAATGTGTCAGCCGACCCATCCACGAACCGGCGACCTCTCAACAAGGTATCATCCTACTTCAGTCGGCTTCTTCGACTTTCGAGCCTGCCTTCGTCGCCGGATCCGCATCGGTCAAATCAGCATTTCGCAGGCCGACCAACGCGCTTCCCCCACGAAGCGCGACTTTCAACTCGCCGTACTTTGCATTGGCGTAATCTTTCGCGTGGCCTTCTTGAAAGAAAAACGAATCCGTTGCGATACGTATCCCCTGGGCGCCTTTCGAGAATCTCAATCGATATTCGCCCTGCTTTAACGGACCGCCGTCATCCACCCGCACCACTTTGGCGACACGCGTTGGACTCAGTTGAACCACAAATTGACCACGTCGTTGATTTGGTGCCACCCCGTTGAGATCGTACCGCAAGGACATGTAATCTCCCTGCATCAGCGACCGCGGATCTCGCGTTTCGAGTGGAAGATAGATCGTAACTCCATTTCGGATGGTCGCCTCCTTCTTCGCGATCATGCCGTTCACCACGCCAAACACGACAAGTGTCGTCAACCAAAAGACGAGAGTTTTCATCACGAGGCCTCCTTTGCCCATTGCCGATGTTCGAGTAACAACCGGGTAACCAACAACACGGCATCACTGCCCATCAGGATCCAGCTCTTGGTGAACAAACTAATTTGCCACTCATGGTAGACGACGACAATAAATACGGAAAAAACAAGATTCCGATGCTCAACAGATAACGATCATTCCGCGCATAGCCCAGGACTCACAACCCCAGAGCAGCTAAAACTTCCGGTGTAGTGACCGCCGCCAAACAAACCGCCGCCAACACAGCGATTACCATTGGTTCTGACCTAAATGCTTTCCACCCTCCGGCAAGCCATTGATAAAGCCAGATCAGACATAACGTCAAAACGACCTTGGCAGGCCACCCAACTGCGGAAAATTGATCGGCGGGCAAGAGGGTTAACATTAATGTGCCGGGCACTGCGATCGCCATCGCACAGCCCAATGGTCGCAACACCCATAAATTCGGTCGATACATAAAGACGACGCTAAGAAGGATGAGTTCGACCAATAATTCCAGATGTATCAACGGCCAGAAATCATTGATCAACATCCAGACCGAGAGACAGACAACTGCCAATAAACAAGACAGAAATCGATGTGAATCATCGTCGTAAAGTGGATAGAGCACTAGGCAAAGTAAGATCGAAGCGATGGCCACGCTGCCTCCTGCCATCTCGCCTCCCCAAAGATTGGCCGCATCGATAAGTATCAACCCATGTGCGAGAGTACTGATCGCCAATGCAAGCTTAACCCAGAATAAATGTGACTGAGTTCGACGTAATAGCGTTGCAGCGCCAAACAGTAACAAACCCGGCAACAGCGCCATGATAGGGTTATCGCTGATGAGTCCGCCCCCCCCCCTAAACAAATGCCAAAACAAAGAGTCGCTATCCAAGCACCAAAAGCCATCAAAACTTTGACAAACCACGGATCCCTTATCGCGATCTTTTCACCACAAAGATGATTTTCAATATCTGCACAGCCAGCTGCATCGACCAGACCTTGCTTTGACAATTCAGTCAACATCTTCCCGACAGTTAATGAGCTTTCAGACATCATGATGTTCAAGACTCCCAGCAATTCTCCGCAACACAAATGCTGCGGAAGTGGAGACACCAAGTACGAGCAAGCCTGTCAGTAAAAAGTCGGCCGCTTCCTCAAAATCGGTTCCCAGGTTCGTCACAAGGAACGCCAAGAGGAGGATGGATACTGACGAGACATTCAGCCCTAGACAGAACAGATCCGGGCGGCGATAGCGAAAATAGTATTGGCCAACCACGAGGCCAATCGCCAAACCAATCGCTCCCAAAAACAAACCGCCACCAATACTCGGGGCAATAATCAGTAGGAGAGATGGAATCGTGAGTGGAACCACCACTACCAGCCAGAGCACCTGCTGCCCCCAACGGTGCCTAAGCCACTCCACTCCTCTTTGCAATCCAACCTCTCGCGCTAGGAGCCCCATCGCATTCAGCATCGCCAGCAGCAAACAGATTCCCCAGCCGAACTCTGAGTGGTCGGAAATGTCTGCCTGAAACCAAAACAAAATCAACGCCACGTTACTGACAGCCAGCCAGAAAACCCAAAGTGCAAAAAATCTCGAAATAGAAACCCAGGGAAAAATAAGCGCTGCCCAAATCGCATAGATGGGCCAAGCATCGGCGCCCGTTTGGTAGATCTGACCATAAACGGCAAGTAGAACTCCTACGAGAACACATGCGGACAACAACAACACCTTCCCGGTGATTTTTTCCAATCCATTGGCGAAGGCACCTACCGCGCAACCCCAGAGTAAACTCTCGATGATTCCGAACTTGACCACAGGATGCATTCGCTTCCAATTGAAGGCAAAGCAGAAGATCACCCCCGCCAATAGAAGCGCCGATCCAACAAACAACAAACATCGGCTCGCCAAACGCTACCATGGGTGGCCCTGAGAACTCCACTCAAGCGCAGCGTCCCGAGCTCAATCATCAATCAGACCTGCCACGTAAAGTTCTTCGATCGTTTTCTGATGAACAGGAAGACGGAGAACTTCTTGCCTTAAACCAATCAAGTCGATGGATTTTGACATCTAGGTTGATTCTCAACTTTCATCCATCACGAGACGTTCTTAACTAATCAGCAACAGACTATGGGCAAGCACGACTCCAACTCGGCTTAGCTGTCGAGAGAATCGCCATCGCTGCCTTTCTGAATCGCAAGGAATTTCGCGATTAGTTTACCACACATCTCTTTTCGACCTGACTTGTCTCGACCTAAAGAGGGCAAAACAAGATTCCAACCAAATTCGGCCTCAAGAAATGGGCCCCACGTGGCTCCGACCTTCGCATAATCAGTTAGGCTGTAACGGGCAGCAGGCTTGCATCACCGTCTATCATCGTCAGAGACCAAGAACATGAAAATACATCTTTTTCTCGTTGCCTTCCTGGCCGCATCCTTCCTTTCATCACGGTGCCCGGCGGATGACGCGAAACCGAATATATTGCTACTGTGCGTTGATGATCTCCGCCCGGAGTTGGCTTGCTACGGTGCTTCCTACATCAATTCACCTCACATTGATCTTTTAGCGAAGCAGGGGCGACGATTCGCCAAGCACTATGTACAAGCTCCTACCTGCGGTGCCTCGCGATATACCTTGCTAACCGGTCAATACGGTGGGAACAATAACGGTGCTCTATTTCAACGGGCGGCAAAGATCAATACCGATCCCGCTTCCGTTGCCCCCAGTATGCCAAACTGGTTTCGTCAACAGGGGTACACCACGGTTTCGATCGGTAAGGTTTCTCATCACCCCGGTGGGCGTGGCGGAAAAGACTGGAATGACGCCGACCAACCTGAAATGCCCGAATCCTGGGATCGACATCTTTTACCCGCCGGGGCTTGGCTGCACCCCCGAGGCTGGATGCACGGCCTCGCGAAGGGTGAAATTCGCCTAAAGGCGGGCGAGATGGACGTTTTTCAGTCCACGATTGGCGACGACAACATTTATCCTGACGGAGTTGCAATTGACAGCGCCCTCGAACAGCTTGACCTACTTAGCTCCGATCGACAAAAGCCGTTTTTCCTAGCAATTGGAATCTTGCGACCCCACTTGCCATTGGGTGCTCCCGCGAAATATCTGGAACCTTATCGTGATGCACAACTTCCACCGACTCCCCATCCCAACAAGCCTTCCGGAAAAACGACGTGGCACGGCTCAGGCGAGTTCATGAAGTACAACCGATGGCAAAGAAACCCTAATTTGGATGCTGAATTCGCGCTGCAAGTGCGTAAGCACTACGCGGCCTGTGTTAGCTATGCCGATGCTCAAGTTGGTCGCATCCTCAATCGACTCAAGAAGACATCAGCCGCCGACAACACAATCATCATTCTCTGGGGAGACCATGGCTGGCACCTCGGAGAACATGGAGTCTGGGGGAAACACACGCTATTTGAAGAGTCTTTGCATTCGCCGCTGATTATTTACTACCCTGGAATCACGCAACCAGGCAGAGCGAGCGAAGCAGTCGTTGAATCGTTGGATCTTTTCCCAACGCTTTGTGATTTGGCCGATCTACCGGAGCCTAACTTTGTTGACGGCGTATCATTACGTCCACAACTGGAAAAACCGGAAATGGTCGGACACCCGGCCATTTCGTACAATCGCGGCGCCCAAACAATTCGCACGGCGACACATCGACTAATCGTTCACAAGGGTGGACATCTCGAACTTTACGATCATCGTTCCAACACAAAAGAAACCAAGAATATTGCCAACGCCAATCCATCCCTGGTGACAAAGTTGTCGACCATGCTCCAGAAACGGCTGCGACCAGAATCCGAATTCGGTCGCCGACCATAAAACCTAAGCCCCCCGCACCTTGGTGGGCGCAACAATCCACCGGAAAGGTACATGGTCAGTTATCGTTAACGGCTGAGTGTCTGGTGGGTGAGTAAGCGGTATCGATCATGCGTTTCCGTTGCTGAATCTCGATAATTGTCCTC
Organism: Pirellulaceae bacterium; assembly: GCA_029243025.1. Classification (NCBI taxonomy): domain Bacteria; kingdom Pseudomonadati; phylum Planctomycetota; class Planctomycetia; order Pirellulales; family Pirellulaceae; species Pirellulaceae bacterium. Next base: position 159,709 of record JAQWSU010000049.1, read on the forward strand.
ATTGCGGCCCGAAGTTGACGATACATCCTCCGCTCCTCATCTGCTTGCAATTCTTTTTGTTGGTTTTGATCCATTCTGCTGAAGACCCCTTCTAGGTGTGTCAATCAAGTTGCATGTTCTACCGTTCGTATTCGAGATGAACGATTAGGCAGTTCCTCGTAGCGGTATGCCCTAAGAGTAGAAAACCCGATTTAAGGAATTCTGTCCAGCATTTCCCACAGCAGGGATCTTCTCGCCCCACCTTTCGGACTGTTTCGCAGGTCATTGAACTCCCCCCAATGGTTCCAGCAGCCCAAAACGGACAGAAAGCATATCGGATCGCGTCACCCTTCTTACAAAAGCGCACCCAGCTGTCAGTTGTCGATTGCCAGAATTGGCTGGGCCACTTACACTCAGTTCTTATGACGGCCTGGGTTCGCCAACGACGCAAATTTCCATTGGCAGTCGAATCTTCTATTTATCTGAGGGAATCCGAAAGCGTGATTGAAGGTGAAATTCAACATTTGGTGATTGAAAAAGGATTTGGATTTATCAAATCGGCGGACAGCGGTGACGATGTATTCTTTCACCAGTCGGCGGTTAACGCACCATTGGATACATTAGCACCCGGTCAGCCGGTGCGTTTCGAGTTGGATCCCAAGTCGGAAAAACCCCGAGCCGGAAGGGTACAAATAATTGCCGGTGCAAGCCCGAACAACTCTTGCACCACCTCGGACCGAAACAGCGTCAAACGTTTCACATCGAAGTCTCGTGACCCACGTTCCTCCACGTCACAGCATCGATCGCCGCGCCCACGATTCGGTCGCGCGCCTACCGATTGGAAACAGGGATTCGTGACCAAATTACATCGAAAAACTTATTCCGGATTCATCTCTTCGATAGAACATGGCCCTGAATACTTGTTTGCGGCCGAATCGGTTTCCGGCGAGAAGCAGTACTCGCGACTTTCCATCGGTGATTACGTTCAGTTCATCGTCGGCAAGCCGGACCCCGAGACCCCCAAACAGCCGATTGCAAGCGAAGTACAGGTGATCGAGAAAGACGTCAAGCATGACGGCAACAAACAACTCGCTCGCCACCCAAAAGCTCGCAAGAGAAAGCCAAGCTGGCGTTAGCCGCTCAGCCGACTGTTGAGATCATCGTTTCGCGTTCGCGAATCACTCTACACGAACCTCACTCGGAATACTTGAGCGGGAACGTTTTCCAAGAAAGTTCGTCAGGCCTTTTCGCTGCTCGAATACGGCAATCGTATGAGCCGTCAAGCGATACGACCCCATCCCGCTCAGGCGTTGGCCGTTTACTTTCGGCTGTGCAGTATCCAGCAGCAGACGCCAGTAACAGTGTTTCGGCACCTTCGGCAACTGAAAGTACCTCGTATCGCGCGAAGCATTGAACAACAGCAGCAGATTATTCCCCGCGATAACGTTACCCCGATCATCCACCTCATCCTGCATGACCCCGTTGAATTCAACTCCTAAAATCCCACTGCCGGAATTATTCCAATCCGACTCTTGCATTTCATGCCCTAATTCATTGAACCAAGCCACGTCCACCTTGTCGGAGCCAAGAATCTTTTTGCCTTGAAAGAACCGTCGTCGCCGCAAGACGGGCAACCGTTTCCGCAACCGGGTCAGCTTGCAAATGAAGTCAAAGAATTCCTGTTGGTCTGGTGTTCGCTCCCACTTCATCCAACTCAATGAATTATCTTGGCAGTAAACATTGTTGTTACCACTTTGCGTGTGACAGATTTCATCTCCACCTCGCAACATCGGCACACCCTGCGAGAACAGCAGTGTGACAGCGAAGTTGCGCATTTGTCGACGCCGAAGCTCAAGTATGTGGGTGTCATTTGTGTCGCCTTCTACTCCGCAATTCCAACTGAAATTGTGATCATCGCCATTATTATCGGAGCCATTTTGGCCATTATGTTTTTCGTTGTAGCTAACGAGATCATGCAATGAAAATCCATCGTGCGAGGTGATAAAATTAATGCTGGCGTAGGGTTTGCGCCCGCTGTTTTCGTACAAATCGCTGCTTCCGCACAACCTTGTGGCAAATTGAGCCACCGTACCGCCGCCATCTCCTCGCCAAAACTGCCTGACGGTATCTCGGTATTTGCCGTTCCATTCAGTCCAAAGGATCGGAAAATTGCCGACCTGATATCCGCCTTCTCCTAAATCCCACGGCTCGGCAATCAATTTCACCTGCGACAGAACTGGATCTTGGTGGATAATATCGAAGAATGCGCCGAGCCGATCGACGGCGTGTAACTCCCTTGCAAGCGCACTGGCGAGGTCGAATCGAAAACCATCGACATGCATTTCCTGGACCCAATACCTCAAGCTATCCATAATCAACTGCAAAACATGCGGACACTGCATATTGAGTGTGTTTCCACATCCCGTGTAGTCCATGTAGTAGCGAGGGTTCTCAGCAAGCAATCTGTAATAAGAGGCGTTGTCGATCCCGCGGAGTGAGATCGTCGGGCCGAGATGATTTCCTTCGCCCGTGTGATTGTAGACCACATCCAGTATCACCTCTAAACCCGCTCGGTGGAGTCTTCGAACCATGGTTTTAAACTCGGTGACAGACCCCATCACCGTCGAGGCGGTGTATCTGGGATCCGGAGCGAAGAAGGCCAGCGTGTTGTAGCCCCAATAGTTGGTGAGACCGCTTTCGATTAGATGCCGATCATTTACGAAGTGATGAACGGGCATTAGCTCAATGGCTGTCGCGCCAAGTCGACGAAAATGGCGTATGGCGGCGGGTGTGGCCAAACCGGCGAAAGTGCCGCGAAGGGCAGGGCGGATGTCCGGGTTTGCCAGCGTAAAGCCACGGACGTGAGTTTCATAAATGACCGTCTGATGCCATGGTGTTTTGGGGGGCCGATCACGTTTCCAGCTAAATCCAGGCTTTGAAACCACACCCAACGGCGCGCATTCCGCGTTGTTCCGACCGTCAAATGAAAGGTCCTCTCGAGCATCGCCAATCCGGTAACCAAACATCGAATCCGCCCAGCGATTCGTGCGCACCACCGCCTTGGCATACGGATCTAACAGAACCTTGTTTGCGTTGAAGCGGTGACCTGATTCAGGATCGAAGGGACCATGTACGCGGTAACCGTAAAGCTGCCCTGGACGAATACCGGGTAGATAACAGTGCCAGACCAGATCAGTCTGTTCTCGAAGCGGCACACAATAAGTCTCTTCGACGGATTGTTCCGAATCAAACAGGCAGACCTCGACACGTGTTGCGTGCGCGGAAAAGATCGCAAAATTCACGCCACGACCGTCCCACGTTGCTCCCAGCGGATAGGGCTTTCCTGGCCAAACCTTCACCTTTGTCGTCCTGCGCCGTGTCTTCAATTGGGTCCCATCTCCCGTTGATTACAAGGACTAAGCCGCCCACCCATATGCTGGATTGTGCCCATTGGTGCTGGAAACGCAACCCAATTGGGGCTTTCGCAAGTAATGAGTGGCCTTCCGTCCGTTTGCCTCCGACCGTTACCCGAACCGCCGCCCCCCCCATTTCCCGCAAACTAGAGAGAGAACGGCGCAAATCAATGCTGATCGTAAAACCCAATGCCGCGAATGGTTCCCGACGTGCAAGCGGCCTACCCTAAGATTGGACCGCGCCCTGATGGACCGCGCCCTGATGGATCGCGCCCTGATGGATCGCGCGTGGAACGACTTACCGAAACGAAGCCTCCTTGCCGATCTCATCCACTGTCAACTACCAATTTAACCGAATGCCCGCTCAATCGTCCAACTTCTGCCAAGGAGACCTTTGTGCCAAAGTTTCTTTGTGCGAGAATTCGCAACGAATCGGAAAGGAAACGCATCTCCATGAAATCCGATCGCCAGAATCAGTTGAAAGAACGGTTACCTTCACTCATCCATCAAACAATTTCATTTCCATGGCGCGCCACCATCCCAATCCAATAAGCGAGGCAATGGCTCAGGGGACTCCCGTACCAACTGATTTATTGGGTGACCTGACCGATTGCACTTCACAAGTTGATCAAGCGAACATTTTGCGCCAACGTCTTGCCGAAGACGGTTACCTGTTTCTGCGTGGTGTGGTACCACGGGATCAGGCAATGGCAGCTCGACAAGAAGTTTTCCAACGACTGTCAGAAGTCGGAGAAATCCAAGAGCCAGCTTTGTCAGGAATCGCGACAGGAACCAGTCATCGAAAGACCCGCTGCAAGGATCTGGGGAGTTTCTGGCAGAGCGTCTGCACAGGCGCTGCGCTTCGAGAGGCGACTCACGGTGCACAGATGGAAGCCACCATGTCGATGCTTCTCGACGAGCCAGCAACAGCTCACGATTTCCTCTTTCTTCGTCCCGGTCGTCCCGGTGTTAGCACGCGATTGCATTACGATTTTCCGTTTTTCGCCCGAGGTTCCCAACGGATCTACACCGCTTGGCTTGCGCTGGGTGACATCACGATCCGGGAAGGTCCGCTGATGATCGCTGAAGGATCGAATGCTTTCGAAGATCTAATTGAACCGATTCGAAAAATCGACTACGAATCATCATCATCGCCCAACGTGCAGATTATGGAAGACACGGTCAAATTCATTCGCAATCGCCATTCTCGATTTCTAACAGGCGACTTTCGCGCGGGGGATTTGATCGTTTTTGATATGTTCACGCTGCATGGCACGTTTGACAATTGCTCACCGGATAATCGCGTCCGGCTATCCTGCGACGTTCGTTGGCAACCGACCAGCGACCCGGTCGATCCCCGCTATCGCGGCGATCACCCGGCGGGAACCACCGGTGCGGGCTACGGCGAACTGAACGGGGCCAAACCGCTCACCGAAGATTGGCATGCACGCTAATCCGAGCCTAATCTTTGATGGTAATCAAACGCTCTTCTGGGTTTTCGGACAATCGTAAACCTCGCCAACGCACTTCCTGAGAAATTTTATTGGAATGCAACTGCAGGCCAATCGGACCCGGCTGACACATGGCGGGTTGCGGGTCAGTCCAATCCGCGACTTCCTGGCCGTTCACAGCCAAGCGAATCCGCGGCCCAATCGCTAAGATCTCCATTTGATTCCAGCCTTGATTATCAGCTGCCTTTGCCCTTCCATCATCCTGATAGATGGAGTTTCTTCGGTAGAGATCCCAAAAACCCCATCCTGAGGGAAACATTACCAGATGACCTTGGTACGAATACGGATCCGACTGCTTCTCGATCGGCTTTCCCCACAATGCGATCCCGCTGTGCATTTTGGAGGTCACTAAACGCCCCTCAAACACAAGTCGGAAATTGGAGAAATTCTTCTTCGACATCAAATAGGTACTGGCGGCCGGCGGATTATCTTTTCCATTCCGTGCAACGATCTCCCCATCTTCCACAGAAAAATATTCCGCTTGGCCATTCCATCCGGCCAAATTCTTGCCGTTAAAAAGCTCAATCGGTCGCTCCGCAGCAGGAAACGGTACGGTGTCCGCCCAGCTGGCGGGAGTTGGTTGCCCAAGCGCAACCGCCCCAACTAACTGGGGCACGACACCCGGCAGTTTAATCGGAGCTTCGCCAGACCCTTCATAACCGGGCTGGGGAGTGCCATCGTCCTGCAGTTTGCCACACACCCACAAGGTGCCGCGCGCGACCACGTCCAACCATTCGTCGGACATCATTGTTTCGTTGTGATGACCGAGCGTGGTCCCAAACAGTTTTGCTTTCCCGTATTCGTTGGTCCAAATCACGGGCTGATCCTGTTGCGTATCTTGCCCGTACGCCGTTGCCAAGGGCTGGCAATTAGCCCACGTCTTTTCAATCACATAGAGTTCGCCATTCGGCGTCCGCCAACTGCCGGGAAAGTGTTTCATGATCGGATGCTGGGGAGCTCGGTTAACAACATCCAATTGTCGTCCACCTCGCTCATGTCTTTTCGAGGTCACGCCTAACAACTTTCGCCATTCGTCCGTTCGAGCGTTTCGATAACTGTGCATCGAACAATGAATCACAACCAGAGGAACCCCCCGTTCGGAATGCCCCTTCACGATCCGCTCGACTAATTCAACGTCCTGCACACCTCCATAGCATTCGTTATGAACAACGACGTCATAGCCCGTCGTCCAATGATCGGTTTGGTAGATGGCCAGTTTTCGATCTCTCGGTTTTAGACCGTGAAAGACCTCCCATTCAATATTTGCCCGTTGGCTGAGCCCTTGTGTGATGATCTCATTCTGATTGGGATAGTCATGACAACAGCCTCCCGCAATCAAAAGTCCTCGAAGTGGTTTTGCTGTCTTTTTCTCTTCGGCGTTGGCAGTCAACGCGAACGCAAGCAGCGCGGCGCAAATCATCATTCGTCTCAGCATCAGAAGGCACCTTTAGACAGGTGGGCGGGGGTGAAAACAGTCCCTAATTCTAGTAAAAATCTGAGTCGATTAACAACAAGTTGTTTCACAGACTTCCAACGATTTGAGTTTGTTCCCCATTATCGCCGAAACGAAATCACGCTGCTCGACGGACCGATGGATGGTCCATATGTCGAACGATCGCATCCGCAGCTCGAGAAGTGGCACCGGCTTTGGCAACCTGATCGCGAAGATCGACCAAATTCGATCGTACAGCGTTTAGTTCGTTTTCATCATTCAGCCACGATGAAACTTTGTTGCTCACCTGCTCAATTACAGCCGCCCCATCGCCTTGGGGATAGAATTCGGGCAACAGCATTCCATCAGCCATCAGGTTAGGTAGGGAACAGTACTTACAGGTCACCAGCAACCTTACCATCAGGCCGGACATCCAGCCGAAATAGTAAATCACGACCGCAGGCGTCACGCGAGCCAATATCTCAAGACTGACCGAACCGGACACCATAAGACAACAGTCGGCCACCTGAATCACTTCCGGTGCCTTGCGCACAAAAAAGTGCACAGGCAATTCCTGCTTGGATGACGTCTCTTCTCCCAAAACCGTTTCACACTTTTGAAGATGTGACTCGCTGTAACAAGCCACGAGGAATCGAACGTCGGGGTGTTGCCGAGCCAAATTACGAATACAGGCGACCATGATCGGCCAGTTCTGCCCCACCTCATGAGTTCGAGAACCGGGCAACACAGCCACATTTCGTTTGCCATCAGTCTTCCATTGGTCCAAGAAAGATTGATCAAGAGAATGTTCTTGTATCTCATCAAAGAAAGGGTGACCGACGAATTCTGCGGAAACTCCCCGCTCCGCATACCAACGCTGTTCAAACGACAAACCGCAAAGAACATGATCCACAAACTTGCGAACCCGTTTAATTCTCCATGGAGCCCAGGCCCAGAGTTGAGGAGGAAGATAATAGAATACTCGAATGCCGTGTTTCTTCGCTTTACGGGCGATCCACCAATTGAAACCAGGGAAATCCACCAGGACAACCGCGTCCGGTCGCTCCTGTTCCATAATACGATCGGCTTGACGAATTAACTTATAAAACTGAGAGATCAACGGAAGCACGCGCAGAATCCCCATCACCGCCAAATCAGTGAGCGGGTAATGACACTGAAAGCCCTTCGCTTCCATCTGCGGCCCACCATAGCCCAACGTCTCAAGATTTGGAATTCTTTGATTCAGCTCCCCAATCAAATGTGCCGCATGCTGATCACCGCTCGGCTCACCCACCGAAAAGAAAATGCGCATCGGATCCCTCCATGGACACCTAACTCAAGTCACGACGACCGGCAATTCGATCATTTGCCGGGAAATACCCATCCGACCCCAATTTTAAAATCAAGCGAGCCGAGCTCAAATAGCGATTAAGCCGAGTTTGCTCGGTTTTTTCTCCCAATTCCCAAATCTTGCAAGCGGTTGGCCCGCCCTTCATTTCCCTTGTAACACGCTCGATTTGATGTTCGTTAACTGAAAACTGTTGCGCATGATCGTTTGATCCGCCAGCGTCACCTGCGCTGAAAAATCAAAAATGCCGCTGACCTGCTCCTGCAGGCATACCGTGGCCACCAACGTGTCGCCAGGTCTTGCAAACCCCTTGTAACGCGCTTGATTCACCTTAACCAAGACGCCGAGTGCATACTCATTAAAAAATGGGTCGCTCGTGTCAAACTCTGGCATTGGGTTGTAGCGGGCGGCAATTAACACACCGGCTGTTTGAGTCGTCAATTCCTGCATCATGGCCCCGGGGACAATCGGTGCCCCAGGGAAATGCCCGCTGATGAAAAACTCATCTCCGCGGATCGTTTTTTCGGTCACGACCTTGCTAGTGTCGATCGACAAAATTCGGTCAACCAGTAGATAGGGCGGACGATGATGAAGATATTTTTCAACGTGATTAAAACTGTGCTCGTAGATTTCCATTCTTCCTCTTTGCCTGTAGGAAACAGCCGGCTCATCGGACTGAAGTCCAACAAACGCAGGCTGAGTGTGTTTGCGTTCGGACTGTTCTGATGTCCTTGGTTTTATCGTTCGAGTTGCCGATGTTCCAGAGGCGGAAGGGCGGCGAGTGCCGAGTTCGCCCAGATCACTTATGCTGTCCGCTCGTCAAGAATTTTTCCAAAGTGCAGCCCCGTCTGCGTTTTCCACCGGAATGTGAGCAGCATGCGTCATGAGAATTCGTTGCTCAAGCTTGCGACAAACTTTTCCAGAAGTTTTATTCCATCCCGCTCAAGCACCACTATGGCTGCTTAACCTTTTGGATTGCCGCTTCCGTCGCTTGTTTGTCACCTAAAGCTGCGTAGGTGGTCGCCAAATCGCGCCAAATCGCCACGTCCTTCGTCGTAGTCGCTTGGGCTGCCAGGTCGGCAAGTCGCCGCGATTCGATCGGGTCGCGCAAATCCACGTCTTGAACCGACGCCAGCGCCATCGCGAGATTCACCATGCCCCGCACCGATTCCGGGTTTGCCTTTACCACTCGTCGAAAGCAGTCGATTGCATCGGCGGGACGTTGTTGCGCCATCCGAATCGAGCCTAACACTCCCAAAACATCAACGTTTTTGGGATCCAAGGTCAACGCATTCGCGTAGGCGTTCGCGGCCAAATCAAGCTGCTGCAAACGGGCGTACGTGTTGCCCAACTCTACCTGAGTCGCCGCATCATTCGGATCCAATTCAATCGCTTTTTCAAAATGCAAAGCGGCGCCCGGAAACTGCCCACGCATGGACAACGCGATTCCAAGATTTCGACGGAGATTGGCCACCTCAAGTCGCGTCGGAAGAGCGGTCTTGTAGGCTACAATCACTTCGTCCAAGGTGTCGACATCCACCACTCCTTGGGCCATCAACAGATCACCGTAGAGCATTTCGTACAGATCATACCCGGGTCTAAGATTTCGAGCTATCTGAATATGATCGAGCGCTTCATCAATCTTTTTCTCATCCGACAGGACGCTCGCCAGTAGATAGTGTGCCTTGTGGCTGTTCGGTCGAGCCGCCAAAACTGCCCGACACGCATCGACATCCGTGCGTGCCCCTCCAGCCCGTTCCCAAGTGAACAACAAGGCAACCGGTACAAGCAGGATTGCCCAGAGCAAGCCATGACGCAGGGACGGTGAAAGCCGCCATCGGCTGACGGCGGATCCAGTCGAATCCACCCCCAAGTTTTTTCGAGTTTCAGGCTCACGAATCCGCCAGATAAAACCGTCGAAATAAAAGTGAATCAAGGCAAAACCAGTGATGATCCCTAGCGCAAACTGGCCAAGCAAAACGTCGTCAATTGAACGGGCGAAAAAATCGTAGCTACCAAATCCCAGACAAAGAAAGACGTAGAGCACGGCAAGTGGCCAACGTTGCCGAAACAAATAACGCGTAAAACTGCCAGCGTCGGATTGAGCCGCTCGACCCCGATTAAACACCCACACAATCGCCAGATACTGGATGTCGTGATATCCTTCGAAAAGTCCGAAAGCAACCAGCTTGCTCGAGGAATAACCGAACGCGTAGAGGTAAAAGAAAAAAGAGACCAGCAACAACGAAATCTTCAAAATGCTGGGGGGCTGCCCCCTCCGAAACTTTCGCCCCAGATGCCACAAATAGACAACCGAAATCGTCAACGTGCCTACCAACCAGAGCTTGGTGAAAATGCCAACCATTTCGGGTGGCAGCACTCCGCCGGCGCGGTAAAACCGCATAAAAACACCGGCAGCTCCGTCCGTTTGCCAGTAGAGAACACCGAACCAGGAAATGCAAAGCGCGTAATCCAATTGGGCTGAGAGGGAATCGAAATGCTTCGCCTTGGCATCGTAAATTCGGACCAGACCGTAGGTCTGCATGAGCCAGTGCCAAGCCCCCCAACAAACGACTACCAGCAAAAACGCCTGTGATTCGTTCGCAGCCATGTAAAGCGAAAGAGGCAGAAAGAAAAGAGGTGCCAAGATAAATCTCAGCCGATATCGTCGAAACAGCTGCGGATCCCCGTACGCTCGCATCAAGCCCGGCAGGTAGTGTCCCATCGCCAGCACTGTTGCGAAGACGCTCAGTCCGGCGATGCTCCAAAATGACTGAGCAAAGCCGAATAACGGTATGAGGATCAGCGGTGTACCCAGGAAAAGCACGAAGTCTTCCCGAGGTCCCATAATCCAAGCGTTTGAAGGAACGAACTTAGCTCGCCCTTGGGAAACGGTTGCGTTTGCTACAGATGTCGCGTTTGCCATAATCAAAGTCACACGATGTGATGAAAATCACTCTTAGCCGCTTCTCCTCAACGTACTCCCCCTTAGCATTCGACTATTCCTATCCTACCGCGAAAACGGCAAAAAATCACCGGTGGAATGGAGTTAACGTCACAACTTGTACGCTGCCCCGATCCGTCTCGGCTGCGTCCCTTTGCTGATCACCAACAAATTATTCCAGCTCAGGCCGTTTTCTATCGAACACGACGTTCGCTCACAACAACATTTTGTGACTCCGATCCCGACCGCTGCCTCAGACTCCCTCGAGAAAAGAGCGGTCCCACTCGCCGCAAGCCACCAATCAAGCAAAGATCGGACCCTTTCTCACCAAAGGGCCCGCTGTCCCCGCCAGTCTCGAGAGGGGCGACGGAACTCCGACTTCGCAACCGCCTCGCTCCCTGGCGAGAACTCGACATAATCTCGCGATTGCCCCGAACTGCAGAATCAGCGGGCACGCTCCGCGTCATCCGACTTCGCCACGCTCACGCAGATGCATTCTTCGTCATTGCGAAGAAAAACACATCCATTGGAAAAAGCGGGAGCGCTCCAGACCACATCACGACCGAACGCGACGTTGGTTGGTTTTATCACATGAGCTCGACTGATTTCCTTAAATCCATCGCGTGTCAAATTGGCAATGATCAGATCTCCCTGCTCTGTAAAGAGCCAATACCGATCAGCCTGCCGCACGATAAAGGCCGTCCCCGTACGAACCGGACGTTCACCAAGTGGTTTTGCCGTTTCCCAAAGTCGCCTCCCACTTGGCAATTCCACGGCCACGAAGGTTCCATCCTGGTCAAACCCATACAGCACCCTGCCGGCTAAGATCGGTTGAACGTTCACGGGAGAAATCGCCTGTTGATGAAGATCCCGCCACACGACCTCGGCCGCCGCCTTTTGTGGATCGAGTTTAAGCAATAGATTTTTGTTCGAATAACCCCCGACATAGAGGTGATCACCGGCCACAATGGGTGACATGATGATAGATCCGTTCGTCGCTTCATAATCCACCGACCAGAATTTTCGTCCCGTATCGGGGTCGACGGACGCCACCGCATCAGGTGTCAACAAAATCAACTGCCGTTGTCCACCTGCTTGAATTATTGTTGGTGGTGAATATCCCTGTTCCAATGCCGACAAAGCACGCCACACTTCTTTTCCGGTGCGTTTATCAAAAGCAACTGCGTGGCTTCCTTCACCACCGACAATGCAAATCAATTTATCGCCGTCAATCAGCGGATGATTGGCGTAGCCCCACAGAGCGGTCTTTGTATCGTAGTCGCCAACAAGATTTCTCGACCAGAGCACCTCTCCACTTTCAGCGCGGAAACAGACAAGATCCCCCTCGCCGCCGAGTGTGTAAACCCGATCTTCATCCCAGACGGGCGTGCAGCGTGGTCCGGCCGGATAGGACATCGTGTACTTCACCGGATATTCGTGTCGCCAAATAAGTTCCCCGGTGTCTCGGTTGAGACACGATACCCGTTCGACCCCCGTGAATTCGGCTCGTTCGAAATTTGCGACCTTGACGTTTTCAGCCGTTACATAATCGGTCAGAAAAACGCGACTGTCTGCGACACTCGCTCCAGAATAGCCACCCGCGACCGGGACACGCCAAACAATGGCAGGACCTTGCTCAGGAAAAGACTCGATGATTCCATCTTCCGACCAGACATTATTCCGATCGGGCCCCATCCACTGAGGCCAATCTGCTGCCTTCACCGGGTTGCAACCCATCAGTATTCCAACCCGAGCGAACACCATCAAAGCTAAGAGGTTCCGTCGTCCAAAGAGATCTCGCATGGTCGTCAGCTACCTTTTCCATTTTTCATTTAAAAAATTTCCGCAAGTCGACGCGACCGATAATGCCGACAGTCACTGCTAAACTTCCAAAACCGTTATCCAAGCTTGTCAGCTCGGTGTCAAACATTGTTTTAGCCATCCTGAAGATTCGAGCTGGACCTTCGATCAGCTTGGCAAGGGATGCATTCCAAGAATGCCAATCGACTTATACCTGTTTCTGCCGTTTGCCTCCAATCACTGGCAATTTATCTTAAAAGTTGCTTGAACTTTTCCAGCGATAATACGACGATGACAATTCGCGGGACGAATTAAGTCCGCGCACAACCAAAGCGATTCGGTCGTGTAATCGTTACTGGAAAACAGCAGACAGGCCGAAAGCTCCGGTGAACATTCGAAGATGCTCGTCCCCATGTCAAACACATCGCATGCGTCGAGGGGTCGTTGCCGGGCCGACTGTTCGCCTGGGACGCCCATTCTTCAGTCGTTATCGCTCGCAGGCGAGCTTATTGACTCCAGCTTCCGTTTAATAGAATTCTTAGAGGGCATTGAAGCCCACCCAATCGTGTTCGCATTGAGTGTGCTGCCGAACTTCCCGTTCAACCTACCTGTCACTACCCCACGTCTAATTGCCATCCCACCCGTCAGAAAGCCGATCTTATATCGATCCAACTCACGTGCACCGGACGGGAATCAGGTAAAACATGGAATCAACATCATCCCAGCCGTTTGAGGCATCCGCAACCAAGGAGACCTGCGATGATTCTTCAGAACAAATCGAACGACCGAACCCTGCATTGCGATTCAATCAAAAGTTTAGGACGCATGATCGCGTTCGGCTGGTACGGCTTTTCCCTGAGCATTCTGTTGTTGCAGCACAGCCTCCACGCGCAACAGGCCGAAGCACCTCGCCACTGGATTTGGTCCACAGCGTATCGCATCCCCGCGGAAACCACCAGTGAAGAGAGCGGATACTTTTCATTGGTGGAGGGGCATAACAGCAAATTGTATATCGGGACAGCCAAGTACGGTGACAATGCCTATCTCGTTGAATTTGATCCAGCCACTGAAAAAATGAAGGTAGTATTGGATGCAGAACACGAAATCGGCGTGGATCGCAAAGGCTTCGCTGCTCAAGCGAAATTCCACACACGAAACAACGTGGGCCGCAGCGGCAAAATCTACTTGGGTACAAAACAGGGTTACATTAAAGACACTGACAAAGAAACGCTGACCGATTATCTCGGCGGATATCCCATGGTCTTTGACCCTGCAACCGGTCAGACGAAAGTCTATGACATTCCCATTCCGCACCAGGGAATTATCAGCGTCACTCCGGATGAATCACGGCAGCTCGCTTACATCTCAACCTGTTCCGACGAGCGTCCAATCGAAAGCTCGCACTTCCTTGTGCTTGACCTGAAGACAGGTAAATATCGCGACCTGCTCGACTGCCGGCACGTTTACGCCTTTATTGTCTTGGATCATCGTGGCCGAGCTTATCATCCAATCCTGGGTGGAAAGATTGGTCGTTATGATCCGGATCAACAAAAATTTGAACAGCTCGAACAAACGATTGATGGACACGCCCCTCGACCGGAAACCCATCTGTCGGCAGCCAACAGCCACCCAATCAATTGGGAAGTCAGTCCGGACCGCAAAACTTTATATGCGGTGGCAATGAGCCACAACGGCCTGTTCTCCTATGATCTGACAGAAAATGGACCAACTCTTAGCGGAAGGTCAATCGGACCGTTAGTGAAGGGTGCCACTAACACCGACTGCCGTGCCATGTGCGTAGGTCCCGATGGTACGGTTTGGGCTGGGGTAATGGCCACCTTTCCAGGTCAACCACAACTACCGCGTCTTGTCAGCTATCGGCCGGGCGATCCATCTCCAACCGATCATGGTCCGATCGCTATTAGCAATCCTGACTACGCTGATTTCAAGGGCGATAATCAACACGGTGTCCATCGACCTTTTGAAGACGAGCTTGTATCCCGATTTGTGGTGATGGGAATCACTGCGGCCCAAAACGGCACGGTGTATTTGACAACTCTCTACCCATTCACCATGCACGCCGTAAAACCCCCGCGAGTCGCGGGAATAACGACCGTTTATCGTCATAATTCCCACGCCGATGTGATCCTCAGTCGACTGTTGCAAACCGACACCTTAGATGAAAAAGGGCAAGATTCGTCCATGCGACTGACGAGTCTGTACGTGGATCAGTTTCCCGAAAATGACACAAGTCGAAAATTGGCAAACGACCATAAGATTCCACTCGTGCCGACGGTGGCGGATTCCTTGACCGACGACAATTCCAATCTAAATGTCGATGGTGTCCTGTTAGTCGCCGAACATGGTAACTACCCCCGTTCGGACACGGGCCAAGTCATTTACCCGAAACGTCGCCTGTTCGGAGAGGTCGTTAAAGTTTTTCGCCAAACGGGCAAAGTTGTGCCTGTATTTAACGACAAGCATCTGGCCGACAATTGGCAAGACGCCAAATGGATGTATGACACGGCAAAAGAGCTGGAGATTCCGCTGATGGCAGGATCATCACTGCCAAGTCTGTGGCGATATCCGGCAGCGGATGTCCGTCGAGGTGCAAAACTCGATCAGATTGTTGCAGTCACCTACGGAAGCCTCGACGCCTACGGATTTCACGCCCTCGAAATGGTCCAATCACTCACAGAACGTCGCGCAGGCGGTGAAACAGGGGTCGCCTCGGTCCAATGCATTACAGGACCTGCAGTCTGGCAGGCAGGAAGTCAGGGGGTATTTGATCCCAACCTATTGGATCAAGCCTTGTCTTGCTTAAAACGAAGACCGCTCCCTGCCGGAAAAACAATCCAAGAGCTATCGCCGAATCCCGTACTATTTGTGGTTAACTACCGCGACGGATTACGCGCATGCGTAATTGATCCCGGCAACGCGGTCTCTGAATGGGCCGTCGCTTGGCGTTACCACCCCGACGATCCCGTGACTCCGGGAAAATCAGAGTCGACCACATTTTGGACACAGGAAGCACGTCCCTTCATGCACTTCACCTACCTCAATGCGGGGATCGAGAAGATGATGCAAACCGGTAAGCCGACTTGGCCGGTAGAACGCACCCTAATGTCGAGCGGTATTTTGGACGCGGTCTTAATGTCAAAGCGCGACGGTGGCCAACTCCTGCCCACCGACTGGCTCGACCTCTCCTACCAGTCCGATTGGGACTGGAGACAGCCACCGGCACCGCCGACTGGCCGACCTATCATGAGTCAATAGCAGGGTTTCCCGTCCACCGATCAGGAAAAACTGCTGAATCTTTGAGACGATCGCATTAAGAACAACTTCCAGATAGAGCAGGGTGCCTGTTGAAATCGCATTTCCGCAATCCAAACCGGTTTACCAACCCAAGGTTCCGGGCGCTCCTTTGAAAGGGCCGACGATCTTTGAAGTAATCCAGCCTCCGTAAAAATCGCCTTCCTGTGGTATCACTTTTTCGCCATCCACCCAACAGCCAGCCATCTTCGTCGGGTAAAATGCAACATGGCCGGCAAGTTCTGCAAACCGCCGAACCGGCGATGGATAGTACCAGGCGGCATCTTCAATCGTCTTTTGCTCGAACGACAAGTCGTAAAACCGTGCCTCTCCCTTCCACTCGCACCAGCTTCGGCGCTGCGAGGGAATCATTATTTTCATGTCGAGATCTTCAGGCGGAATGTAATGAACGGGCGGATGGCTTGTTTCAAGAACTCGTTTCGTCTTAGTCGACCTAGCGACTTGAATCCCAAAGGCTTCAACCACAATCGTCGATTCAGACTGCTCGAGCCGAGGAGGCCGCGGGTAGTCCCAAACCGATTCCTGTTGCGACGTTGGCTGCACTCGTTTGTTCTTCATACGTTTAGACGCCAAAAGCCAAAATTCAACGCCGTGGCAAATGCAACCCAACAGAAATAGGGGATCAATAAAAATCCGGCCATACGATGACAACGATAGAAGAGAACAATCGTGACTCCAATCGCTACCAACAGCAGAATAATATCCAAGAAAGCCCAATCCATCCGATGAATGCCAAAAAACAGCCAGGACCAAACTGCGTTTAACGCTAATTGCGCCATAAAAATCGCCAGCGGCAACAACGTTTCCTGGCGACTGCCGCTCTGCCAAACCAACCACGCAGAGATAGCCATGCTGAGATAAAGCAGCGTCCACACCGGACCGAAAATTGCATTCGGAGGAGCAAAGCTTGGTCGGTTAAGCTGAGCGTACCAGTCACCGACCGGAAAAATTGCTCCCATCGCCGAAGCGGAGAAGCAAATCACCAGCCAAACCGCCAAACCACCCCACTTTTGCCAGGTGGTCTTAGAATGAGAGGTCTGCATCAGATGTCTACTCGGCTATCGCTGAAAAGATTTTCGTACCATCTATCCTGATTCACGATTCACCTTGATGGTAGGCAGCAGAGCGGCAATTGGGAAGCGGTGTAAACATCCAAACCTGAGATCAACCGTCTACCCGACCACCGAGTAAACAGCCTCGGTAATTGGCAAACAAGTATTGCGATTAAGCCAACTCTGAACTCAACCTCATTCGTTTGAGATCGACGATCGAATCAAATTCCTACGACCCGTCGCCATTCCCACCAAGCCTGCCAAAAACAGCAAAACAACAGCATTAGGTTCTGGGACCGCTCGGACCACCGGCCTTGCACCTTGTTCGAAGCCACCGTCCGTGAAGGCAGCCACAAAGTCAGAACTGTTGAACTCCTGGTCACCATTCCAATCGCCCGTTACCCAAGATGAATTCCCTAGCACCCCATCCTCGTATTCTGCCGCGGTGAAGACCACAACAAAATCAGAACTGTTAAATTGTCCGTCGAGGTTCGAATCGCCCACCCAAGTCCCAAGCACGTTATGAACGTAGTCCGCTCGATCAGCAGCATCGGCCAACGTACCATCGTTGAGTGGATCCAGAGGATCGCCGCCCATTCCCGCTAAGGTAAGAGGAGTTTCCGTCCTAGTGTGCAGCGCTACCAACTGTTCGATATCCAACGCTTCATTCCAAATCGACACGTCATCCATTAGACCAGCAAAGTTTCGCGATCCTCCGCAGCAATCATCTTCCGCCAATCTCCATTCCGAAAGGCTCTCCTGCTCGAAATGCTCCATCTCATTCGAGGCATACTGAAGCTCGCCACCTTCTGGGCCGGCAAACAATGTGGCTTGACCTTCCTCCACCGTTAGGGCAACAAACGTCCACGTTTCTTCCGGCACCGGAACCCCGCTTACCCAGCCCCAAGTGTCAGCAGAATTATCGTTCCAAACATAAGCTAAATCGGTTGATTCCCCGTAGAAACCTAAATACAACGGTGACTCAGGATCGCGACTAACGACCAAACCGGTCCAGCCACCATTCGGAAATCCATTCACCCAAGCGGTCAGCGTGATCGCCTCGAAAGACTCTTCAATCGGCGGAATTGTCACATAGTCCTCGTCAAAACCTTCGAATTCAAGCGCATAGTCTCCTACTTTTCCCGTGTGCCCTTGACTGTCGGCCGTGTAGTTCACTTCCACCATCTCACCATCCAGATCAGGGTCTTCCAGATCATTCAACAGCACATCACCTTGGCCCGCTGTTAGATCGGCTGACCAGTAACCGAGTAGTTCAGCTCGCGTTTCAACTGATCCACAAAATGGCACCACACAAATAAACAGCAAAATCATTCGAAAATACCGTCGCATTGCTCATACTCCCGATCGAATCGCAGCGAGTTACCTAATCCATCGCGACGGGAAAGCTATTTCCTTCCACGTCCGCGAGACGTGACAGAAGGGCAATCCTGACAACTCTGACCGTAAACACAATAGTTTTCTTGCAATTCCAGTAGAATCCAGCGAAATCACACCATCATTTTCATCCATCCTGACCGCAGACGGGCGAAATGCCGACGCAGCCTTTAACCGGGCGACTGGAGATCCATCAATGTCAGAGCAAGAAACAACGCGACAAACAAGAGCGAAGCAAGAAAGACAATCCCATTAAACGACCGGTCATGCTTTAGATGCATGAAGAACCACGCCACCAGTGCTGCCTTGACGCTGGCAATCCCCAACGAAACCCAAATCTCCCAACGGCCTAGCGGCAACTCTGCGGCAAGAAGCGTGACGAGCGTCAGAAAAACCAATCCGGCGAAGACTGACACTAATGATCGTATCGACATGACATGGGCGAGATGCTCGGTTGCATGTTTTGCGTCCGAGGACCCCCCCGAAATTTTTTCTTGTCCGGACATGAGGCTTCACCCAATCAGATAGAGCAAAGGAAACAAATAGATCCACACCAGGTCGATCAGATGCCAATACAAGCCGACAAAGTCCACCGGCCCGAAATAAGCGGGGCCGAAGTGACCTGACATGGCTCGCCACATCAACCAGAGGATCACACCGATACCCACCAGAATGTGAACGGCATGAACACCGGTCATCGCATAGTAAATACTGAAGAAGACGCCGGTGAGCGGAAGCGGCTGCTCCTCGACTTGCTCGATTGGATGAGACGCTCTGCTGCTCGACGGGTGAACTTGTTCGCCATGAGCGTGACCCGTCAGACTTTCGACACCTTCGCCAATCGCTACTCCTGCGAAAAAGCTGACGGACACCAAAGCGATCACCAACCAGAACTTGGTCGCTTTAGCATGTCGCAATCCGCGAGAAACGACACAGCCGATTAGAGAGACAACAAGCATCAGCGCTGCAGGTGTGCTCAGTGTTAGTAAAGCCTGCATCAGCCTGGCATCCGAATCAGCCCCCCGTCCTGCGTCAATCGAAAAGGCACCAGCCCAAAGCAAACCTTCACCCCATTTGTGTGCATATTCGACGGCCTTCACCCCAAGGAATAGGCTCGCGCAACTGACCGTGGTCGCTAACAGAGCCACTAGTTGCCTTGGCCTTCCAAGTTGGGAACAACGCACGGCCCAGGCCATCGTCAGGCTGCTGAACAGGAGCACAATTGTATTGAGGCCTCCCAACGTTTTATTCAAATATCGAGGCGATTCCGCGAACACTTCGGGATGATTAACTCGATAAACGGCATAGGCTACAAACAGCCCACTAAAGAAGAGCACTTCCGTCACCAAGAAGAGCCACATTCCCAGTTTCCCAGCATCAAACTGTTGTTGGGCCGACTCAAAGTGATGAGCCAGGTGCTCATCGGGATGATGTACAAAGCTATTCGTCGTGGAGGCGGTCGCCACAGCACATTCCTTCATCAGACAAGCACTGGTGTTTGCTTCGGAACACGTTCGACGTTGGGGGCTGGCCTTCGACGGACATACCCATTCTCCTGCTCGTCATAAACCAGATCGCTGTAATCATAGGGATCACCTACGACCGGATCTTCATCGAAGTTCTCGTGGGTTGGGGGAGAAGCACATTGCCACTCGAGAGTCGCCGCCCCCCAAGGATTTCGTGGTGAGCGCTTACCCCAGACCAAAGAAGCGGCGAGCACTCCCGCACACAGAAACAAACCAACACCCAATACCATCGCGCCCGTGGTTGATACCTGGTGCAACCCCTGAAATTCAGCCTCGTACCGAGCATAGCGTCGAGGCATTCCAAGTGTCCCTAACAGAAACTGAGGAAAGAATGTCCAATTAAACCCAACAAAAATGATCACGCAGGCCACGCGAGCCCAGAACTCGTTGTAGAGCCGTCCAAACATCTTCGGCCACCAGTAATGAAGTCCGGCAATGAACGCAATCAACGTTCCTCCCATCATCACGTAGTGAAAGTGTGCCACCACGAAGTAAGTGTCATGAAGATGGACATCTGTCGCCAACGCGCCCAAGAACAAGCCCGTCAACCCACCGATCCCGAAGAGCAATATGAAGGAGAGCGCGTAACACATCGGGGTAGCGAGTCGAATCGAGCCCTTGTACATCGTCGCGAGCCAATTAAAGACTTTGATCCCGGATGGTATGGAAACACTGAACGTCAAAGCGGAAAAAATCACCGCCGCGACAGGAGAGTCGCTGCTGAGGAACATGTGATGCCCCCAAACGAGAAAGCCAAGTAACGCGATCGCAATGCTGCTGAACGCGATAAAACGGTAACCAAAAATAGGTTTCCTGCTGAATACGCTGATCAGTTCGCTAATGATCCCCATCGCGGGCAATATCATGATGTAGACCGCAGGGTGCGAATAGAACCAGAAAAAATGCTGGTACAAAACGGGATCACCGCCCAGCTTTGGATCGAAGATGCCGATTCCCAACACCTTCTCGGCAGTCAGCAAAATCATGGTGATGCCCAGCACGGGTGTTGCGAGCAGCTGAATAATTGAGGTCGCGTAAAGTGACCACAGAAAAAGCGGCATCCGAAACCAAGTCATCCCGTCGGGTCGCATCGTGTTAATCGTCACCACAAAATTCAGACCCGTGAAGATTGAACTGAATCCGAGAATAAACACGCCCAATGTCGCAGCAATCACCGTTGAACTCGTCGAAGTGCTGTAGGGCGTGTAAAAGGTCCAACCGGTATCCAGGCCGCCTAGGGCCAAAGCCAGTAGAAAAAATACGGCCCCGCCTACCCAGAGGTAAAAACTAGCGAGGTTCATGCGCGGAAACGCAACATCCTTCGCACCCAACATGACGGGAAGAAAGAAATTCCCCAACACGGCAGGAATACTAGGTATGAGAAAGAGAAAGGTCATGATCGCGCCGTGCAGCGTGAACAACTCGTTGTAGCGATCCTCTGTCAAGAAAGCTTTATCGGGTGTAAACAACTCAAGGCGAATCACAAGTGCAATCACCCCACCTATCAAAAAACAGAGCAAAATACCGACTAGATACATGACGCCGATCCGTTTGTGATCGAGCGTGCATAACCAAGACCGCAATCCCCGCCCATCGGTGAGGTAATTCCCGACCGGACTCTGTTCCTGTCCGATATTTCTTCGTGTTCCAATCCTGTTGCCAATCATGGCGCCGATGGCTCCTGTCCCGAAAGACTTTTTATAAACGCGATCAATGCGGACACTTCCTCATTCTTTAACTGTCCTTGGTACGTCGGCATAACTGGTTTATAGCCGGCACGCACCTTTGCTTGAGGTTCCAAGATCGATTCACGGATATAGTTTTCATCGACAATGACAGTGGATCCATCGGCAAGTGGCTGCTGGCTTCCAAAAACATCCAAGAACGTGGGTCCTACTTTGGCAGTGCCGTCCGTCGAATGGCACTGGGCACAACCACGTCTTTGGTAGAGAATTTCGCCCGCGACCGCAGGCGTAACGTCCTCCATGAAATTTGCAGCATTTGCCAGCCACGCCTCGAACTCACCCGCAGAATGAACGATCACTTTGGCTAACATGTTTGAGTGTTTGGTACCGCAATACTCCGCGCAAAACAACGTGTACTCGCCTGGCTGTTCTGCCTCGAACCAGGCAGTGGAATAGCGGCCAGGAATAACATCCATTTTCAACCGAAATGCGGGTACATACAGACTGTGAATCACGTCGTCCGACGACATCACCAGTTTTACCGGCCGATCCGCGGGCACATGCAGGTTGTTGTCAATGTGACCATTGGGATAGGTAAAGCTCCAGTTCCACATCTTTGCCGTGACGATGATTTCGTAAGTCTCATCAGGCGGCTGACGCATATCGATATAGGTGACAAAACCCCAGAAAAAGATCGCCCCCACAAAAATCCCCGGAACAATGGTCCAACCCACTTCCAGCAGGTTGTTGTGTGCGGGTGAAGGCTGTACCGCAACACCGGGACGCTCCCGATATTTGACGAGAAACAGCCCCATCACAGCGACGATAACCGCAAAGAAAAACACGGAGACAGCCAGAATGAAGTAAAACAGGTCATCCACCTGCGACGCGTTCGTGGAACTTGGCTCTGGAAACAAACGTCCGCCAACGACAGCCAAAATATTCAGCGATCGACCAAACATATTCATCTCACTGTTCATCGAACACCACCTTCACTTTCGACAAATGACTGCCGCTTGAACTTCACCGGTTCCTCAGACTTTCGTCGCCGCAAGTAAGCCGAAAAAAGTCCGACGAATAAAAACAGCAAAGTAACTGCCGCTGCCGCTTTCATGAGTCGTTGTGCAACAGGCGCGTACCTGCCTGAGGCGGCGTCATAGTGAAAACAAAACAACAACACACGATCTAGCGTCGAACCAATCTTCCCTTCTCCCGCTTCCACCAAAGCCATTCTGAGCGTTTGGGCCGGATACAACACACCGTAGAGATATCTGGACACTCGCCCGCCGGGCGTGCAAACCATTACTACCGCGGCGTGAGCATACTCTTTTCGTTCCGGAACATATTGAAAACGGAACCCAACTGAGTCTGCAAGCTGCTGTATCGAAGCCGCATCCCCTGTCAAAAACTTCCAGCCGTCGGCTGTGCCTGGCCGGCCGTAAGCTCTCAGGTAGTGCTGTTTTATTTGCCGGGCCCGCTGAGTGGTTTCAAGCGGGTCGATGCTCACACTGACCACCAAAAACTGCTCGCCCGCGTCCCAACGAACGCCCTGCAGACCGTCAATCAAGCCATTAAGCTGCAGCTGACAAAGCATCGGACAGTCCGAATAGTTGAGGGATAAAATCACGGGACGATCGGCTTCAAATAGATCCCCGAAACGGACCTTGCGACCCGAAGAATCTTTCAACACCAAATTCATTGGCAATTCCTGATTCAGGTGCTCGTCGACACCCACACTACCCAAGTCAGAAAGCTCTTTGACGACTTGAGCCCCTGCAGATTCGATCAGAACAGCGGCGCACAGGAACAGGAACAAAAACCGCATCATGGACTCCTTCCGCTCGCCTGAGCGCCAACGTCAACACTTCCGCTCTGCTCAACCAGATCGTCTACCACCAATAGCATCGCCCGTTCGATTGGAATTGACGTAATACCCTGTTCGCGATCCAACCAACTGTAACGAGAAAGTTTTGCATCTTGTTCGGCCAATTTACTACGAGCTTGCGTGACGGGAGCCTCCGTGATCTTTCGCCGAAATTCCGCATTGAAGAAACCGTTGTAGAGTGACTGCACAAAGAATATCGAGGCCACTGTCAGAATGACGCTCACCGCGCCAACCGTGGCTATCACCGGAATGTTGAGATCTTCTCGCTCGGCCATCTGATTCCTCAAACATTGTGAAAGGATAGAGATTCACTCAAATGCGGATCGCCCGTGGGCACAAGATGTGTATTTGCGGCAAGCTTCAACACACAGGACAACCAAATCGAACCAACACCCACGAAACAAAATAATTCAACAACTCCCACGGGAATAAAAGTGGTCGAGAAACTAGGCATCACGAGCCACAAGAGATCCACCCATTGCATCACAAGCAAGAAGACGCACCATCCGACGAGCACCCGTCGACTTCGTCGTGATGAACGAGACATCAGACCGAAAAACGGCAGCAAGAAATGGCCGACAATTAAAAGCAGGCTGATGTAGAGCCATCCGTTTTCCTGACGTACCAGATACCACATCGTCTCTTCTGGGATATTTGCGTACCAAATCAGGATGTACTGTGAAAAAGCGATGTAAGCCCAGAAAAACACGAAACCAAATAACAGCTTCGCCAAATCGTGTAGATGCTCGGTGCTGACCTGCCCCTTCAACAATCCGAAATACTGGAATCCGACAACCGCCAGTGGAAGCGCAGCAAACACCGACACCGCACACCCGGCGAAGAAGTAGATGCCAAAAATGGTACTGAACCAGTGAGCGTCCAATGACATCAACAAGTCAAAAGCGGCAAAGTTCACGGTCAAAGCGAAAGCAATCATGCCGGGGCCACTCAGCTGCCTCAATCGGCCAGAAATCTCCGGATCGGCCGTTTTATCCTGTGCCATCGAATAACCAACGAAGACTCGGCACAAGAGGCCCCAGACCAAAAAATAGCCCAAGCATCGAATCATGAAGAACGGAGCGTTGAGGTATCCAGATTTGCCTTGAATCAACAAATCGGAAGCTCTGACTGCCGGATCATTCCAGGTGTAGAGGGCGTTACTTCCAAACAGAAGCGGAATGACAATCGGTAAACAAAGCAGCCCCAACACGGGAAGCGGGCTGGCCAGGATCTCGGCGATCCTACGAACAACAACACTCCAACGGGCACCCGTGAGGTGCTGGAGCATTACAAAGAAAAGCGAGCCCAGGCTCACACTCAAGAAAAACGCAAAGTTCAGCAGGTAGGCATGCGACAAGCGCGAGAAACTATTCGCGTCGACAAGACTTAGTAATCCGGCCATCACCAGACCACCGAGACCCAGTAACGAAAGGCGAAGCGGCCAATGCCGGTCAATTGTCGAAATTTTCTTTTCGGAAAACATATGATCTATCGTCATCTTCGGTAGTCCTACTTCATCTCTCTCAAAGTCGCCCGAAATGACTCGGGAACATCCTGTAACGAGGCTCGCTGGCTTCTTTGCAGAGCCCGAAGGTAAAGCACGATCGCCCAGCGATCGCTGGGGGGAATCTGATGGCCATAGGCAGGCATCTTTCGAACGCCGTTGGTGATCGTGTTATAGATTTGACCGTCCGGCATTTCGCGAATGTAATCTGCATGAATCGACGTAGGAGGAACCCATGTCCCTTGCTCCAACTCCAAAGCCCTCTGCGACGCAAGCCCGTTTCCAAATCCCGCCCTACCATGGCAGACGGCACAATGGATGTTGAATCTCTCTCTGCCACGATCCATCAGTTCGGGTGTTATCTTCATAGGGATCCGAGCAACCCAATTAGAGTGGGGCCCTGGACCGCTACCGGCATCATCCGTCGTCGACAAGACATTGGAAGGTATACCGGCTTCGGTCGTACCAAGCTCAAACTCGGCACTCAACGGAGATGGCCGCCTTGAAACAGTGCCCTCTACCCGTGGCCGACTAGCACGACCATCTGTGAAAAGCGTTGTCGCTGCTTGAGACTTGAATTTCGGTTGAAAATCCATATCGAAAAAGGTGTGGAGCCGCGGTTTCTCCGAGGTGGTCGAACGAACACTCGCGATCACAGCAGGCGGTAACAATGCGAGGGACACTGCAACGATTCCCACCAGGACAATTCCGCTCGGCGTACGCGAGGACTCCGCGACCCCTTCAAGCTCCTCAACACGCGAAGCACTGACGCCCCTCAACACAGCGGTCGTCCTTTTTCGGTCGTACAATTCGTCCGAGGAGTCAACAAACAGAAAGAAACCGTCATCCGTTACCTGAAGAAATGACTTACTCCGAAACAGGGGATTTGCAAGCTGCGGTAATCCATTGAGAGCCAACATGCCAAAGAATGCCGCGAAGGCTGCTGCAAGAATAATCACCTCGAATGCAACTGGAATGTTGGCGGGAAGACTAAACAAGGGCTTGCCACTGACCACAAACGGATAGTCCACCGCATTGGTCCAGTATTGAAAACCCAACGCCACCACGCCGGCAGTCATGCCTACCCACAACACTAAATAGGGCAGTCGCGATCGCGGAATCCCCAACGCCTGATCAATCCCATGAACCGGGAATGGGGAAAAAGCCTCCATCCGAACCAAACCGTTCCGGCGTAGTTCTCTGGCAGCCGCCAACAGCTCCGTTTGATTTCGAAATCTGGCTAACAGACCCTGCGGCTGAATCTTGCTGTCCTCGCGTATGTGATTCATTTTCAGGCCCCTTGTCCGGCAAACGCCGGCTCACTGCGGTCGTCACTTGGCGTGGACAGACGCTTGAGATCGGCCGGTGTTCCGTCCGATTCGGCAGTCGGTAAAACGGCCTTCACCTCAGACATCGCGACGATCGGGAGATAACGACAGAAAAGCAAGAAAAGCGTGAAGAACAACCCGAAGCTGCCCACAAACATCAACACATCGATTGGCGTGGGGACAAAGTATCCCCAGCTGGACGGAAGAAAATCGCGACTCAACGAAGTTACCGTAATGACGAATCGCTCGAACCACATCCCGATATTCACGAACACGCACACCACGACCATCAGCCAGGGCGTCGTGCGAAATTTCTTAAACCAAAACAATTGCGGTGAGAGGACGTTACAGGTCACCATTGTCCAGTAGGCCCAGGCATAAGGACCGAAGGCTCGATTAATAAAGGCAAATTGTTCGTAGCGGTTACCCCCATACCACGCGACAAAGAACTCAACCGCGTACGCAAAACCAACCATCGTGCCTGTTGCGAGAATGATCTTGGTCATGTTCTCCAGATGCTTCATCGTCACAAGATCTTTAAGACCGAAAAACGCTCTCGCAGGTACCATTAACGTTACGACCATCGCAAAGCCGCTAAAAACAGCGCCGGCAACAAAGTACGGAGGAAAAATCGTGGTATGCCAGCCAGGAAGCTGAGAGACTGCAAAGTCAAAACTGACGATGGTGTGCACACTCAGCACGAGGGGTGTAGCGAGCGCAGCTAACAGCACATAGGCTTTCTCGTACTGGCTCCACTGTCTGGCGGACCCCGTCCAACCAAGGGCAGCCACTCCGTAGACAATTTGACGCAATCGCGATGAAGCTCTGTCTCGCAGCGTTGCAAGGTCGGGAATCATCCCCATGTACCAGAACAACAACGAGACCGTGGCGTACGTCGAAACGGCAAATACGTCCCACAACAACGGACTGCGAAAATTTGGCCACATCGCAAGATGCTGACTGGGATAAGGGGCGAGCCAATAGACGAACCAAACCCGGCCAACATGGATGGCCGGAAAGATTCCTGCACACATCACGGCAAAGATTGTCATCGCCTCCGCGAATCGATTGATACTCGTCCGCCAATTTTGTCGAAACAAAAACAGAATGGCCGATATCAACGTTCCCGCATGTCCGATCCCGACCCAAAAAACGAAGTTCACGATAGGCCAGGCCCAAAAGACGGGAGCATTATTCCCCCACTCTCCCACACCTCGAGCAATCACGAGGCCAATCAGAGCGAACAACATCACGGTCAGTGAAGATGAAATTGCAAAAGCAACATACCAAGCCCTCGGAGGCTTTGGTTTTTCAACAATCCCACAAATCCGATCGGTAATCGAGCGATACTGCTGCCCGTCAGGAAACGAGTTGCAGCCCTGTGCGTCATCACGATCGATTGAATTTAGACTAGCTGTGGTCATGGTGACTTCCATGCGTAGTGCGACGGGACTTCTCGAAAACGACAAGAGCGGGATTTGGATTTCGGACTTTTGCTAAATATTTGGTGCGGGGCTTCACGTTCAACTCCTCAAGCATGCCGTATGCACGAGGATCATGATGGGCTTTTGCCACCCGACTCTGCGAATCATTGAGATCACCAAACTCAATTGCATGACTAGGACATGCCTGCTGACAAGCGGTTACGATCTCCCCGTCGCGAATCGGGCGTTGATCATTTTTCGCATCGATCTTGACCTTCTGAATGCGCTGCACACAGTAGGTACACTTCTCCATCACGCCTCGACTCCGAACCGTTACTTCGGGATTGATCACCAGTTGAGCGAGTTGTCGGTTTGGCTCTTCCAATCCCTTGTTGTTATCAAAAAAATTAAACCGTCTGACCTTGTAAGGACAGTTATTCGCACAGTAACGAGTTCCGATACAACGGTTGTAAACCATGTCGTTCAGACCCTCATCACTGTGGACAGTCGCCGCCACAGGACAGACCTGCTCGCAGGGCGCATTTTCGCAATGATGACAAGCAACAGGCTGGGTCGCGACTTGCGGCTGATCCACGTCACCCACAAAATATCGATCGACGCGAAGCCAATGCATCTCTCGACCTTTGGCAACCTGATCCTTCCCCACAATCGGAACATTGTTCTCGGCCTGACATGCGACGAGGCACGCGTTGCAGCCGACACACTTATTAAGATCGATTGCCATACCCCAAGCATGGTCTTCATATGACTTTTCGGTCCATAAGGACTCCAGCGGGTTGTGGTGGTCGCCATGATTCGCCGCAGCAGGATCCTTGCGATATTCCGCTAGAGTCGACTCCCGAACGAGTTCACCAACGCGGCGACCGGTCTCTTGAAACCCAACTGTGTCGATCGAATGGTGATCCTGGGTTGTCGCCAAATCGCAGTGGCGGTTCGTCGATTCGATTTCCACCCCGTTCGCGAAACCCAGTTGAGCAGATTCGCGAACCGGGTAAACATCGATACCGACGGGACTCACCTCTTCTTCGCGACTGCCTCCCACATGTCCGGCGGCAGTTCGCCCGTATCCAACCGCAACACCAATTGAGTTCTTAGCCTGACCAGGCAACACAAACGCTGGCAGTTCAACTTCCCCTGAATCAAGCTTCAGACGAATCATCGCTCCATGTTCCACCCCATTCTCCTGGGCGGTTGCGGGGCTGATGATCGCGGCATTGTCCCACGTAAGCTTCGTCAAGAAAGCTGGGGTTTCCTGCAACCACCCATTGTTTGCGAATCGCCCATCGAGAACGGATTCACTCCGAGTAAACACCAATTCAAGCGTGTCGGAATCCATCCGTGGTTGCTCCGACATACGTCGTAAGACCTCTTCTCGATGAAGGTCGTCCTCAGAGCCCACTGGAAGGGACTGATAGGCGGAATCGGCCAAAAAACCGTCGTGCAAGGTCTTCAGCCAAGCGGCACGACTCAACCCGCCCTTCAAATCCGAAAGTGCTGAGTAGACGATTTCCTGCGAGTCCCGACGATCACCACACGCGGCGGCTAATATCTCCATCGGTGACTTACCATCCAGCAATGGCGAAATCAAAGGTTGCGAAACACTGGCAGTACCATCCCAAGCGCACGAATCACCCCAACTCTCAAACGCGTGTGCCTGAGGCAGGTGCCACTCGCACTCACGCGACGTCTCATCCCGGTAGAGACTCAGGTGCACCGAGTTTTTTACCAAAGACAACGCCTGCGCAAATCTCAGATCACCAGGGGCGTCATAAACCGGATTCCCTCCCAAAATAAACAACGTGTCGACCTGACCCTCGGACATTCGTTGGACGAGTTCAGAAATTGTCCCAACGCCCGGCATAGCGAGAGGATCCTCCACCAGGTCAAGCGTCTTGCCGAAGCTGCCCAGAAGATGATTGAGAGTGTGTGCTAAAGCGTGAACTTCGGCGGGTTGCCTTGCACCAACTGCAATCAAGGATGCGCCAAGATTTTTCACCAGATCATAGGCGAGTGCATCCACAAATTTCTCAGCGTGTTCCGGGTCCGCGAACGATGCTGGCTTGCTCGACTCGACGCCGACTGATAAGATCCGACGCACCCGGCACTCCAACATCACCAGCAATTCACCGATCTCAGACGATCTCATCGGTAGGCGATGATCAGCAGCAACACCCGTTGTGGAAAACTGACTCTCCACCGCATACAACCGATTCATGGAACCTGCTGGATTTCGTCGCGATGCAAAATCAGCCGACAGGTAGACTGAGTCAGCGTCCTCCCCAAGCAGATCGGCGTCGAAGCAAGCAATGACGTTAGCTCGGTCGAGCCGATAGACCGTTCGACGAGGTTGCTCAAACGCCAATTCGGAACCAAGAGTTTCGTTGACTCGACCGAAGGGAGAGTCGCTGAACGATCTCGCTGCCGGAAAACGCTTCGAAATCCTAGATCGCATCGCCCCGAAAGCACGCGACGATGTGGGCTCGAACAAAAAGCCGAGTCGCGAACCTCCTTCTTGTTGATGTTGGTCGAGCAGGGGACTGAGAAACCGCTCGAAGTCAACCCAACTTCGTTTATATACCTGCCGGCCCTGCTGCTGCAGCAACGAATCGCTTCGGTCGGGGTCATACAGTCCCAAAATCGAGGCCTGCGCAAACGAATCTGTGCCGCCCTGACAATGTGGATGGTCTACGTTGCCCTCAACCTTGACGGGGCGTCCGTCGTATGAGGTGACTAACAGATGTCGCGGCACACCAGCGATTTCAACGGTCGTAGCAAACTTCTCAGCTTTTCCGGGTATCCGATGTTCGGGCCTGACAGCAAATGGCGCAATTTTTTCAGCCTCCCATCGGCAACCGGCCAGGCCACCCAAGGCAAAGGAGGCACCCATCAGCTGCATCCAACGTCGTCGAGACAAGCCATCCGGCAGCTCGGAAGCGGCCGTTGGAAATTCACGCTCAACAAACTCGCGAAACTGAGGCGTATCTTGGAGTTCATCAAGGCTCCGCCAATAACTCTTTCCAGTCGTTTTTTTCATCGATGACACGTTGAACAGTTTGTTGAGGGTTGAAGATTTAAATTCTTACGAACGCGAGCCCCTACCACTTCGGCTGGCTCGGGCGGCTGCCAATCCATCTGAGTAACCAATTCAGGAGGTCGTAGGTGAGGATCGGGATTCCGATGACAGTCCAGGCACCACGCCATCGACAGAGGTTCGGCTTGATACACACGATCCATTTTGTCGACTCGACCGTGGCAACTCACACAACTAACTCCACGAGTGACGTGAGCGCTGTGGTTGAAATAGACATAGTCAGGTAAGTCGTGAACTCGTTCCCATTCGATGGGTTTTCCCGAGGCTTGGCTTTGACGAACCGGAAGCAGTTTCGGACTATCAGCATGAACAGCGGAGTTGGCAACGGATCCATCCGGGTTTGTCGCACTGTGACAGTTCACACAGGTCTGAGTAGCGGGAATTGCGGCGTGGGCTGCTTGGTCGACGGTCTGATGACAATAACGACAATCCATACCCAGATTCCCGACATGTAACTTATGGCTGAATGCTACTGGTTGCTTTGGAGAATATCCCACGTTGATCGTTTGCGGCGAAGTTCCGTATGCGACGACTACGACGACGTAGCACAAAGCCACGGAAGAGATCCCCAACGAGATGGGGATGAATCGATTTAGCCAAACGGGAAACTGAAATCGCATGGTCTCACACACTTCTTGGTTTCAAAATTCTCTTTGTGAATAACCGCTGTCGAAAACGCGCCCGTAACCAACAAGTCGACGTTTTCTTCTCACTTTCATGTTAGAAGACCGACTCTCGCTCATGACCGCGTCAAATCGTCGCATAATGACGCGAACACGCGACATTTTGTCGCAGGCTGCCCTCCGCGAAGGACTCCACATCACCACTTCTTTTGTCGCATCACGCTGAATCAGAATTTCGAACGGGAAACCGTGATCGAGAGAATGGCCCGGGATTGCTTGCTGCCGAAAATTTATGATTCGATCAAGGGGGCGGGCCAGAAAACATGAA
This sequence comes from Pirellulaceae bacterium, assembly GCA_029243025.1. Taxonomy (NCBI): domain Bacteria; kingdom Pseudomonadati; phylum Planctomycetota; class Planctomycetia; order Pirellulales; family Pirellulaceae; species Pirellulaceae bacterium. The sequence goes on from JAQWSU010000049.1 coordinate 191,331, forward strand.
CTTCCCTCCATCCGGTTCTCATCTTTATTCGGGCATTGATAATCCCGCTTGGCTCGTCCGCCGAGAACGCATCGACCGCCCACACAGTTTGTGACATTTTCTTGCCACCTGCGACGCTTTTCGGGGTTGGCATTTACACGACTTGCGTTAGAAATCCATGGCCAATTGTCGCGCGGCCGATAACTCCCCCTAATGACGCGTCGAGACACCGGAGAAGAAAGATGTACGCTGGCCTGGAAATGCCGACTTCGACCTGCGAAACCCAAACGCCGTCCAACTGCCCATCCGAGGTAGACCTCGATGCCATCAAGGGTGCGGTGCGGACCATCCTCAAAGCCGTGGGTGAAAACCCCGACCGTCCCGGTTTAAAAGATACTCCCCGGCGAGTCGCGAAAATGTACGAGGAGATGTTTATCGGCTTGCGAACCGATCCCGCACGGCACCTTCAGGTAACGTTCCCTGAAACTTATAACGAAATGGTGTTGGTGCGGGACATTAGTTTTAACAGCATGTGCGAACACCACTTGCTTCCTTTCAATGGAGTCGCCCACGTGGCCTACATCCCGGAAGGAAGAGTCACGGGACTCAGCAAGTTGGCTCGCGTTGTGGATGAAGTCGCCAGACAGCCTCAGGTACAGGAGAGAATGACCCAGACCATCGCTGACCTCGTTGAGAAGGAGCTGCAAACTGCCGGCGCGGCTGTCGTGGTCGAAGCCGAACACTCTTGCATGTCAATGCGTGGCATCCGCAAGCCGGGCAGCCTGACGGTAACAAGCGCCCTGCGCGGAGTGTTCAAAACAAATCCCTCGAGTCGAGCGGAAGTCATGTCACTGATCCACAAATAAACATCTGGGGTTTGCACACGATGATCATCCAAAAAGATTACAAGTTTTACGCGGCGCATCGCAACGAGGAATTGCAGGATAAATGCAGCAACCTGCACGGCCACCGCTATGGCCTACGATGTTTTTTCGAGGTTGAGCGAACGGGTTCAATCACGACGCTCTTCTCCGACTTCGACTCAAAGGTCGAGCCGTTGTTGAAATCACAGTATGATCACGCGATGCTTGTTAACGTGCACGATACTCTGTACGAGACGCTCACGGATCACAACCGACGAACGGGGGAGTCGCTGCGATTGAAAACGTTCGAACGGCCCACCAGTCTCGAAAATCTCGCACACAAACTGTTCAGTGAAATCACCGATCTCGGTTTCCGTCTGCAAAAAATCGAGCTGCGAGAAACAGATACGTCGATTCTCAGCTACAACCGTGAGGATTGGATTGAAGACAGTCGCCACTTTGCCGCGACTCAACCTGCCCCGGTCGAGGTAACGAATCGCTCCTAGACGCACCGTTCGATCAAGCCACCTCGAACAACACTTTACAACGGGCAGGCTCTAAAAAACATCTGTTCGCGTTCGGAAACGCCCGCTCGGCTCAATACACCGCTGAGCGAGAGCGGGCGAGATGGGAAACCGCTCCCGAGTCGGTCCTCGGTCCGAATTCGGCAGCTGTTCTTCCCAATAGCCGGCCTCGCCCCGATCGTGGACTGCCTTGGCCAAATCACCAAGATCCCCGCAGTGCCGACCTCAACTCAACGCTTCTCTCGCAGATTCCCCATGCCACCTACCGCGCCACCACCCCGCTAGTTCGAGCGACGCAACCCATCGGCGGACGAACGCGTATTTAGCCGTTGATTGGCGGACTTTCCTTGCAATCGTCGCGTCCTAACTACAGGTCCCTCTTCCTATACCCTTGAAGGCAACGAGCATGAACTACGAGAACGCGGAAGCCCAAGCGATCTTTGACATGGCGATCGCCAACCGCTGGTATGGTGTCGTCCCAGCTATATTCAAAAGCAGTCTCAAAGAAATTCTAGTCGAAAAATATATCCGCGCAATGATCCAAGAATCGCCGGACAATTTCGCCGATGAAACGATCACCGACAACAACCTCACCCAATGGCGTGCTGTGAGCTACCGCGTGGCCACGATGCGAACACTCAGCAACATCATCGTCGCCATCGCCAAACACCGCGACGAGATACTTGAAGCGAATGGGGGGGAGGACGACGCCCAAGAAACGGTCGCAAAGTGCGATGAAATCTTGACCGAAATGCAAAACCATTGCAGCCGGCAGGTTGGGAGAATCACCGAACCGAGTCACCAACTACTGATTCAAGAAGTCATCGACAAGATCTACGATGACGCAGAATCAGAACTGACATCCAGCTAGAACGCACAGCCACGCTTGAAATCGCCGTCAATGCGGGGCATTTCAGTCATCGCATTGACTCATGACCCCACCAAGTCGCTTCAGACCCCACAGTGACTTTCAATTTGGATCGCAGGCACGTCGCACAGACTGAGGTTGACGGACGGACGCAAAGTTGAGTACAGACTAAGGCATTAATGGCCTTCCGTGCATCGAATCAACAACGATCTTGTCCGACCCGTACCTTGAAAAACACCTCACGATGAACTTGCTAATTGCCTGCCCGCGTAAACTTTTGCTGGTCGACACCCAGACGGCAACCTCTTACGTTATCGAGTCGCACCGCCCAGAATACTATGGCATCACTTGGGATCAAGACGGCCAAAATTTAATTCTAGGTCACAGTGGCATCGACAATTCGAACCTGCAATCACTTGAATCTTACATCGACAGTGAATGTGGATGGGTCTCCCATGGCAGACAGCGAGGCCCGTCGGTGCTTTCGCAAGCCCACCAAATTTTGTCCGTCGACGATCGACTCATCGCGACGAACACAGGTCGCAACAGCATCACCGTCTTTCGGACTGACGACTGGTTTTATCACCATTACTGGATCGACGACGTCCGCTGGGACCGCAAGGGAAAACAAGACCTGTGCGGAAGACATTTCAATTCGCTTTTCTTACACCGCGATCAATTGCACGTAATCGCACACAACCATGACCGCGGCTCGGAACTCATTCGCTTTTTTTGGCCAGAGATGGAAGTCATACGAGTCGAAAAGACAAACGCTGAGATGGCCCATAACATCTGGGTCACCGACGAGGGACAGCGTGTCATCTGCGACTCCATGCGTGGCAGTGTCGTCGACTTAGACCGGAACGAAGTTCTCTGGCAAAGCAGCACGCCAAATGTGGTGACTCGTGGCCTCGCATCGAACGGACATTATCTTTTTATTGGTCAGTCGGCTATCGGCCCACGTCAAGAACGCACTGCACGAGACAGTCACGTCTGGATCGTAGAACTCGCCACGTGGAAAACCGTGGACTGCATCCGATTACCCAAATCGGGAAACATCCATGAGATCAGACTGATCGATCAGCCCGACCATTGCCATCACCGACAAGTCTACCGAGGCCCGCTCTCCCACCGACTCGCAGCCTAGCCAACCGATGTTGATGCGTAACATCCAACGCTTGGCCTACAATCGACTGGCAACTGCTGCTGTCGTACGCAACGACCTATTCGCCCCTGCTCCGCCTCGGCAATTCAACCTCTGATACTTACCGGAAAGACAAGTAAAAGCAGGTGGAACAATCGACAAGCTTGTGATCGCCGCAGGATTCCTGCCGCCGTCGCCCGCGGGTTCCAGCGAGCCTCCCGATCGCTGCAAGCGAGACCGGATTCACCTTGAACACGAGTGAGGTGAGTGTAAGATTGTGGATACCTCATCAAGGTGCCCCACGCACACAAGAGACATCGCCTGCCAGGTCGAACGATGAAGCTTGATCCCCGCTACGGTTATTTTCCGCGCTGGCCAGAAAACGGTAACGCCTGGATTCACCCCGCCGATATTTCGACAGCACGCAGTAGGATCCCAAGCTTGCAAATATGGCGACGGGAAGAAACCCACACTCCCTATGAACTACTGCGATATGGCGAAACAACCATTCGAGTTTTGCCCTCACTCTGGACGGAAGTACCGGGCGAGAACATTGACATCGGCGACTGGGTAGAAGTCAAGTCACGCCTGCAAAACAACTCTTACCAGATCGCAAAAATTCGAGAAATGCATTGGAATGTCGGCTCACAGTTGATTGATTATCACGTGGAAATTCGCCAATTTGTCTTGCCGAACAAACTTACGCGCATTGACCTACGCTTACTGGGGCAGATGCCTCTGGAACAGCGTCCCTCAACCGATTGATCAAGCACCCCCAATCTTGCATTGCACATCATCCGGCAGGCCCCAATGCCCAACCGGGTCCTACTGGCGCTGATCATATCGCTCGTCAACTGACTTGACTCGGTCATCGCGGGCGAATTTAAATCAGACCAAACATTGAATGGCTGAGAACCACCAACTCGACTAACCTTCGCCGCTGCAAACCAAGTTCACAAAACGACTTGCTGCAGCCTGATTCTGTTTCCCGTCCTATCACTCGCGCCCCCAATCAGGCTCAGCCGTGCGGCCTTCGAAAATGGCACCGAGTCCCAGCGGCCAGCTGCCTGACTTGGCCGGTCTTTTCTTTTAAAATGAGAAACGCAGGTTGCAGTGTCACCCCATTTCGACACCCGCGTTTATCTTCATTCTCACTTCCCGACTTGAATTCACATGAAGACACATCGATTCGTTCCTTTGATTCTCGGTCTGCTTACATTAACCAATGGCCAAGCGACCATCGCTGAAGAGAAAAGTTTGATTCTCGACGGTCGTTTTGACGACTGGACAGATCAACAGATAATTGCTCGAGATCCCATCGGAGATCAAACGGCTGCTTTTGACATTTCGTACCTAGCGGCGAGGACGGATGGAACGAGACTTTATCTACGGTTTGACTTGGGACAAACCCTAAATCTGCAAAATGGCCCTGAAAGCGAGGGCACTCTTGAGTTACGTCTCGGCTTGCCTACAGACCGCTTTCTTGCCATAAATTTCCGAGAGCGTTTTGCGTATTACAGCGACGCGCCGAGCGAACGGATTCCGTGGCAACGAATCGACTTCGCTTGCTTGCCAACATTTGCCTCGGACTCGGTTGAAATGCGGGTTGACTTGAGCCATGCGTGGGTCACAACAGGCGAATCAGTGACCGTCGACTTTCGTGGCTCAGACCAATTAAGCCAGCCTGTTTTAATACGACTCGAAGAAACATCGACACCGCAACCTCATTCAACAAATCGGCTCCAGGCCACAGATTTTCGCGTCGCGAGCCTGAATACCCTTCGCGGAGGATTAAGCGATGCTCGTCGTTCCGAGCCGATCGGTCGATTAATCGGGGCGGCAGATGCGAATATATACTGTTTTCAAGAAGAGAATGATGAGAGTCGTTTTCGTCAGGCGACCCGGTTGGTCGGTCGCCATCAGCATTGGGCCAATGGCTGTGGAATTGTCACGAATTATCCGTTGAAGCCCCTCTCTCTAAACCTTTCCCAGGGAGCAGTAGCGTCGATCACCCTACCAGGCGGTAAATCGATCATCGTTTGCAGTGTCCACTTCAAATGCTGTGGCTACCGTAACAGTCCGGAAGATCGTCACCGAGTCCGACAAGCAGAACGTTTAACGACCGCATTGACGAAATTGCGATTAGCTCACAACAAGACGAAAACGACGTCCCCCGGGGTCATCGTCATCGGGGACTACAATCTTGTCGGCTCACGCCGTCCGCTTGCTCTGCTGGAGTCGATCGGGCTTCGTCCCCGTCTTCTGCTGGCGAATGGTGACAACTCAGCAACCACATGGCGAGGCCGCCCTGACGAGCCGTTTTGGCCAGGACGACTCGATATTGTCTCGTACGATGCCAAACAACTGCGTCCCACGAATGGCTTCTTACTCGACACGGGCCGTATGACGAACGCTGATTGCACCCAACTTGGATTGAAAGCGAATGACAGCCAAGCCAGCGACCACCTGATGCTGGTGGCTGACTTCCAGCTTCGCGAACAGCTCCCTTCCCACAATGCCCCGCTTCACGCTACCGACCGAGAAGACGAGTAAGAAGGGAGGGGAGTGTGAACCAAAACACCGTTTCGATTTCTTAACATCCCACAACAACGCGTTCACGAACATTTAATCGCGAACAAGTTAGGCAACCTTTTACTGACGATCTTGTTGGTGATCTGTTTTTTTTCTTGGAATCGGCAATTGGTTACGTTAAGTTGGGCCTCGCCGATCCGGCCAATGCGCAATTTCATTGCTCGATGTGCGTTTCCTTAACCATCTAGTTTCCTTAACCATCTAGTTTCAATTATGCAGGGAGTTTGCCAGTGATGAACCGAAAGTATTCAATTATCCTCTCTTGTGGCTTGGCAGTTTTCGCCATAGCAAATCATCCGCTCATCGCAGCAGAAATTCTTTTCATTGGCGGCCAACCTGATGCCGCCGCGGGTGACGACCAATTTGTTCTTGAGCATCTCGAAGACGTACTGGGTCACAATGTCGAATACCTCCCAGCCAACGAATCAAACACTGGCGATGCTGAGGGCCGAGACTTGCTAGTCCTCTCTTCGACCTTCGGTTCAGGTGACGCTCGCGGCAAATTCCAAGATGTCGACCTTCCCATTTTGCAATGGGAAGAAGCTCTCGTCCGTTGGAATCACGGAGCTGCGGACGGAAACTTTCGGATGTCAGAACAAAGCCGTAATGGCTCCGGTCGTGAAACCACAGACATTATGATTTTGGAATCAGCAGTAGGACATCCGCTCGCGGGTGGACTCTCAGCTGGCAGGCACGAGATTTTTGAGGACATCAATCGTACACCCCAGCAATTTGGTGAAATGGCACCTGGATTAATTCGAATCGCTGCCTTGGACGACGAGTTCGCTGACGAAATCGCGTCCTACTGGGAAGATGAAAATGGCACCGAGGTGGAAGGGCCGGAACTCGTTCTAACTGCCATCGAAGCTGGGGGCGAACTAGGCCCTGCAGGCGATGGCTTCTTTGCGCCGGCGGCCCGCGTCAACTTCCCGATCGAAGACGTTGGATTCGACCTGCTGAATGAAGCCGGTCTAAACCTCTTCAATGCTTCTATTGACTGGCTTCTAGGCGGAACCGATCCTGGCCTTTTGGGCGATTTCAATGGCAACGGCGAGTTGGACATCGAAGACATCGATCTTTTGACAGCCGCGTCGGCTAGTGGAGCCAATGATGCCGCATTCGATGTCAACGCTGACAATCTCGTCAACTCAAGCGACGTAGAGACTTGGGCCAATGACTTGAAGAACACATGGATTGGCGATTCGGACCTGGATGGGCAATTCAATAGCGGTGACTTCGTAGTCGTATTTGGAAAAGCCAAATATGAAACGGGCAACCCCGCTGTCTGGTCCGAAGGCGACTGGAACGGAGATGGCCAATTTAACTCAGGTGACTTCGTTGCTGCTTTTTCAGATGGTGGATATGAACAGGGCGCACGCCCCGCACCAGCTGCTGCAGTCGTCCCTGAACCTTCGACCGCCGTACTGGCACTCCTCGCCAGCCTTTGCCTCGGGTTCTTCCGTCGACGTTAATCGAACTTTCCTATCCAACCGTTTCCAAACGGCATTGTCGCTACAGCGGCAGTGCCGTTTTTTTGTCGGCTGCGCAATCAGGGAGTCTCCGCCACCTGCTCAAGTGTTTTATTCGCTTACACCATCATTCAACACCTTCAGCAATTAATCCACTGCCAATCCTAAGACTGAATGTCTTGCCCGCAAGGAACACCGCCGATGAAACCAGGCGGTATGAGCTCAGAAGGATTGCCTATTTTCCGTCAGCGTGTCGAACGAAGACGAAAAACACCACGGTCCACTACTCATGGAAAACTCGGACACCTACTCCTGCCCCATCGCTCCGTTCTCCATCATCCGAGAAACATAACCGCTGTTGAGATAGAGCCTAGCTGTATGCTCGCGACCGATCTGTCGACTAACATCACACTGGCGTATCCGCCCTTTAAGCTCGCCGAGACAAGTACCATCGAAGCCTCTATATCCCAGCGCCGTGACCGGTCTTTGGCTCGATATGACCCAAAACTGTTTCAACGCACGGTCGCGAGAATTGTAAAGCAGTAACAAGCGTTCGATCTGGCCAGCGGCCAGGCCGTATCGACCGCTGGGTGATAACCACCGGTTTCCCATCGCGGGCGCCATCAAAACGACGTCAGCATTCAGTCGATGAGCTGTTTCCAAATCCAAACTACAGCCGCAAATCGCTCCACCGGCCAACAAGTGCAATGCGCCGCTGATGATGGGCCCTCCAAAACTGAAGCCGATCAAGCTGAGCGGCTCATTTTCTGGTTGGGTCTCCAAGACAGATGCCAGGTAAAAGGATTCTGAATCGGTCCTCGCCGCCTTGACGCGGGCATCCCTCACAAGCCCCTTCACTCGGTCAGAAGGCCAGGACCAGATCACAAATCGCATTGATTCTGAGCCAAACTTCTGGCACTCCAGTTTTCGATAAACACGTAAGCCGCGATAAGCAGCATAGCTCGATGAAACACGATTACCGTGTACATAGATGCACGTTCGGCGGCCAACACCATCGGCTTCAAACTCGGAAAGATTCCCGGGAACCGTGCTTCCAGCCTCATCCAGGCGAGTGAATTGCAGCGTTGTTGGATCGACGACGCTATGACAGTTCGAAGATGGCAAATGCCGGCTACTAATGAGCCAAATCACATTTGCAGAATCTGTCTTGCCTGCTGAATGGGTCTTGGCATCTTCGGCGTGCGTCGATGAGTCCGACCACGGGAAAAGAATTAAGATTGCAACCAAAAAATAATATGGCCTTGGCATCATCACATCCGTCTCTCCGCGGGCTCGGTCCTCCATCAAGCCCACAGCTTAAGCATGCAGAAAGCGACAACAAGAGGACATCCAGAACAAACCTAAGAATGTCATCCTCTCTGCCACTATCTGAACATTAATTCCTGCATGAAGTTATTCGACGTAAATGCAATCCACCGCGACAACATTCCGGTTGTTGTAACTCGGCAAATCTCAAAATCCCCTCTATCTGCAACGTGACGCAGAAGAATATCGACGAATGACAACTGCATTCCAAAGTCGCAATCAATTGAAATGCCTAGAAACCGAAAATCGACTGGAGTATCAGTCCGCTCAGAATCGTAATACCGATTTTCATGATCTCACCGCCACGAAAAATCTATTTTCAAACAGGGGCCGATCGCCAGCACAATCCAACCGCCCACCTTGCCGGCGCGAATAAAATGTTCGACGAATCCGTGGCTACGAATATTTATCAGACCACTCATCAGACTGTTTAAGCAGGCATGTGAACGGCTGGTAACGATTATTCCGATTAAGGATAGCTCCCCAACCGTTCGGCAACGATGCATGTCAGTGGCAATCGCATTGCGCCCGTTACCTCACTCGACACACTGCCGAAACGCCGTTGTTTTCAGTACCCAACAGTTGGGGGTCCGGTTATGACGGCTTCCCACTCGAAAAGGATTTGATTCACTAAAAGTTTTCTTTGAAGTCAACATGCACCGAACTTAGTGTGGAACTTGAAAGCAAGAATCTAGCTTTCGGTATATCCAACGATCCTCACCATTCGATTCAACACCAAGGAGCTACAACGATGAAAATCCCAAACTTAAGATCCTGCTTTTGGCTTCTTGGCCTGAGCCTCATGATGGCCTCCGCCGACGCGTCGGTGATCGTGGTAGATGACTTTGATGACGGCACGATCGATCTGGAAGCAAATTCCGTCATTCGAGACGTGAGACTATTTGATCAGGCCACCACATCCGCGATTGGTGGTTTCCGAGACACAGGCGTTCAATTGGTGAGTGAATTCCTCTCAGCACGGGCTCAAGCCAATCCGATCCCGGGCGTTATTGCGTTCTCCTCCGCTTCAGCAAGCACCGGTGTGTTCGAGCTCATTT